>JBOHYO010000295.1:0-15730 GCA_050737935.1 Rhodanobacteraceae bacterium | reverse complement strand
TCATGGACGGATCGTTCACCTGGCTGCTGCTGCTGGTGGTGGGTTTTTATGCCGGGGAACTGGTGTGGCGCGAACGCGGCGCACGCGTCAGCGAGGTCGTGGATGCCTTCCCGACGCCGGACTGGATTCCGTTGCTTTCCAAGGTTGCGGCGGTCGCGGTGGTGATCGTGGTGTTTTTCGCGGTCGGCTCGGCGGTCTGCATGGGCTACCAGTTGCTGCGCGGTTATCACCACCTGCAGCCGCTGCTGTACCTGCAGTTCACGGGAATGGGGCTGCTCTCGTTCCTGCTGCTGGGCATCCTTGCGGTGGCGCTGCAAGTGTGGGCCAACAACAAGTTCGCGGGGTATGCGCTGTTCGTCGCGTTCATCATACTCACCATCGCGCTGTCGCAGTTCCACCTCACCGACCATCTGTACCGCTTCGGCAGTGCGCCCGATGCCCCGTATTCGGACATGAACGGGTTCGGCTCGTTCTGGATCGGCAGCCTGTGGTTCCACGCCTATTGGTACTGCTTCGCGATCGCGTTGCTGGTGGTCGCGGCGCTGTACTGGGTGCGTGGCATCACCAGCGGTTGGCGTGCACGCGGACGCGTGGCGCTGCAGCGCTTTGGTTGGCCGGCACGCGGTCTGCTGTTGCTGTCGCTCGTCGGCTTCGTCGTGATCGGGGTGTTCCTGTTCCACAACACCCACGGCCTGTATCGCTACCAGAGCTACGACGAGGGCCAGCGTCTCGCCGCGCAGTACGAGAAGGATTACCGCAAATACATGGGTATGGCGCAGCCGCGCATTACCGATGTCAAGGTAAACGTGGCGATGTACCCGCGCCAGCGGCGCATGGACGTCGACGGCCACTACACACTGGTGAACAAGCACGCCACGCCGATCGATGAACTCCTGGTGCAGTTGCCGGTGTCGGATACCCGCGATTTCAAGGTCGACCTGGATTTTCCCGAGCACACCATCGCGCATGCGGACAAGCGGCAGGGCTTCTACCTGTACAAGTTGGCGACCCCGCTGGCGGCCGGAGCGTCGATGGATTTCCACTTCCGCATCCACCTGGCCTACCCCGGATTCGCCAATGAGCCGACCGGCGAGCAGGTCGTCCACAACGGCACCTTCCTCAACAGTTTCGCGTTTCCGCATTTCTGCTACGACCAGGAGCGCGAGCTGACCGACAACAACGATCGCCGCAAGTATGGCCTCGGTCCCGCCAGTCGGATGCCCGAGCGCGACGATGCCGCGGCGCACGCCAACAACCTGATTTCCTGCGACGCCGACTGGGTGCATTTCCAGGCGACGCTTTCGACCAGCGCGGATCAGATCGCACTGGCGCCGGGATATCTCCAGAAGACCTGGACCGAAGGCGCCCGGCGCTATTTCCATTATGTGCAGGACACGCCGATCCTGGACTTCTTCTCGTTCCAGTCGGCGCGCTACAAGGTTGCGCGGGCCAAGTGGCACGACGTGGCGCTGGAGGTCTACTACGACCGGCAGCACCCGTACAACGTCGAGCGGATGATCAAGGCGATGAAGCTGTCGCTGGATTACTACACGAAGCACTTCGGACCGTACCAATTCCGCCAGTTGCGGATCCTGGAATTTCCCGACTATGCGTCGTTCGCGCAGTCGTTCGCCAACACTGTGCCGTTCTCGGAGGCGATCGGCTTCATCGCCGACCTGCGCAAGCCGTCCGACATCGATTACGTCACCTACGTGACCGCGCACGAGATCGGACATCAATGGTGGGGACACCAGGCGATCGGCGCCCGGGTCAAGGGCGTGACGATGCTGGACGAGTCGCTGGCCCAGTATTCGGCGCTGATGGTGATGAAGCACCTGTACGGTCCGACCAGGATGCGCAAGTTCCTGAAGTACGAACTCGATCGATACCTCTCCGGCCGCGCGGGCGAGCGCGTCGAGGAGGAGCCTCTGGCACTGGTCGAGAACCAGCCCTACATCCATTACCGCAAGGCTTCGGTCATCTTCTACGCGCTGGCCGACTACATCGGCGAGGACAAGGTCAACGCGGCATTGCGCACGTGGCTGGACAAGGTCCGGTTCCAGCAGCCGCCCTACACCGACACCCGCGAGCTGATCGCCGATCTCCGTGCGCAAGCCGGTCCGCAATACCAGGATCTCATCACCGACTTCTTCGACAGGATCACCCTGTTCGACGACCGGATGGTCTCGGCGACGGCGAAGAAACTGTCCAACGGCAAGTACGAAGTCACGATGCACGTGCATGCGGCCAAGGTCTACGCCGACGGCAAGGGCAAGGAAACCCCGGCGAAGGTGGACATCCCGATCGAGATCGGCATATTCGCGAAGGCGAAAAACGGCGAGGAAGAAGACGAGAAGCCGCTGTACCTCGCGAAGTATCCGGTCAAGGACGGCGACAGCACCCTCACCATGACAGTGGATGGGGTCCCGTACCAGGCCGGCATCGATCCCTTCAACGAGCTGGTCGATCGCGTTTCGGACGACAACCGCGCGCAGGTGACGATTCAATAAGGGCGGTCAGTCAGCCGTGCACGCATCCGGCAAACCCGTCCCCACCCAGCGCTACGCGCTCGGCCTACGGCCGCCTCCCTTGAAGGGGAGGGAACAAAACGCCGCCGCGGCAATGACATGGTCACTGCGATGCGCGAGCTTTTCTCCTTCCCCTTCAGGGGAAGGTCGGGATGGGGGTGGGTTGGCTGCGCGCCCCGTAAACCCATCCCCACCCACGTCTCAGGCAGAGACCTTCTTCGACAGCTTGTCGATCAGTTTCACGACAATGGTGCCGCCCGGAACCACGATTCCCGCGAAATCGGCGCCGAGATCGAACAGCGTGTCGCGGTTCCCGAGCCGTCGGACAGCACCGCCCAGCATGCTGCCTTCCTTGTTGACGCGGCCCGACAAGCCATCGATTTCGATCACGCCGGTCTTGTCCTTCCAGGCGAACTGGAACGCGTACACCGGGTGGTAGAACAGCGTCACCGAGGTGATGTCGAGTTCGTCGCTGGTGATCGCGTCCGCCTCGACCGGCGCGGACAGGCGTGATTTCACCTGTTGCAATACCGAAGCGGCGGTCACGGTCGGCACGATGAAACGCGGTTCGCTGCTGTCGGCGATCTCCTGGAACGGATAGCGGCCGGCGTAGTCGATCAGCGTCTTTTCCTGGGTATCGTGGCTCAGTGCGTCGACGTAATGCACGAGCGCAGTGGTGCTCTCGCATTCCTCGACCGCTGGCAGTTGCAGTTCGCGACGTGCGTCGACCGGGAACTTCCGGTCGAACAATCCCACCGTTGCGACGTGCGCGTCTTCGACCTTGACGCGGTACACGACTTTGCGGATGTACGAGGTGCGCCGCGCGGCCTTGGCCATCCAGAAGGGCTCGTAGCGCTTCTCGGTATTGGCGAGCGTGACCTCGGCCTCCTTGGGTCGGTCCCACAGCTTCATGCGCGCGAACATGCCGAAAGCGCCGAGCTTCTCGTGCTCGGCTTGCGCGCGCGCCGAGGTGTCGTTGTACACATCCTCGAAGACGCAGATCTTCTCGTCCATGTCCCCTCCCGCAAGGCGCCGCGCGCCTGTGGCCGTTCGCGCATCATGCGCGCGCGGTTCGCCGGTTTCAATGGGCCCGGTGCCGGCCAGATAGCGGCCGGCGCCGCGGTTCACTTCTTCGGCAGCGGCTTGAACTTCGACGGCTCGTAGCCGCCGACCTCGAACTTCAGGGTTTGCTTGCCGCGGTCCTTCGATTCCACGTCCATGGTGATGACCTTGGCCTTCTTCAGCATCGTGAGGAAGCGCTCGTCGCCCTCGATGAACATCGCCGGCTCGCCGGTCTTGGGCAGGTAGGCCTTCCAGGTTTCACGCTTGCCGTCGACGTGCATCACGATCCTGCACGTGCCCTTGCACACGAAGCCCTTGCTGCCATCGGGCGCGAACAGGTAGACGCTCTGGCCCCACTTCACGTGGCGGCGGAGCACCAGCCTTGTGCTCTCACTGCGCGGCTTGCCCGTTGCGTAGATGCTGGCGGTATGCTGCAGACCGTCCATGTCGGCGGTCTGGTAGTACCACAGGTTCGCGAGGCGGTCGTGCTCGGCCTTGGCCTTGGCGCGGGCTGCCACTTCCGGCAAGGTCTTCTGGACTTCCGCGGCCGCCGAGGTACCGGGGTATTTCTGGACGATTTCCTCACCAACCGGCGCGGCCAATGCCTCGCTGTGTTCGTCCAGCATCTGCTGGTACAGCTTGAACTCCTTTTGCGCCGCGGCTTCGTTCGCCGCCGCCTGGGCGGAGGCCGAAGGCGCGGCAGGCGGCGCGGGCGCCTGTTGCGAACAACCGGCAACCGCGAGCGCCGCAACGATGCCGAGCATCGCCAGGAAAACGGTGTGGAACGAAGGGACAGACGGACTCATGCCGCGAGTGTACCCGCCCGTCCGTTCGCTGTCCGCCGTCAGTGGCCGCAGTTCACGCAGGGCTTGTCCAGCGCCGGCGACGGGCGCGTGACCTTTGCTCGCGCTTTCATCTGCCCGTACACCATGCCGCCCAGAATCAGGATGCCGCCGAGGAGCATGCTGATCGTCAACGGCTCGCCCAGCGCCAACCATGCCCACACCACGCCGAAGACCGGCACCACATACGTCACCGTGGTGGCACGCGGTGCGCCGACCCGCTGGATCAGCCGGAAATAGACCGCGTAGGCCGCACCCGTGCACACCACGCCGAGCGCCAGGACGCACAACCACGCTTCGGTCGAAATGGATGCCGACGGCCAGGTCCACGCGGCGAACGGCGCCAGCAGCATTGCACCGCAGGCGAGCGTGGCCGCAGCAACCGCGACCGGCGGCAGATCGGCGAGGTAGCGTTTCACCAGATTGGCGGATACGCCGTAGAACAGTGCTGCCAGCGCGCCCGCTGCGACCGCGGGTCCGAGACTCGCACCAGCCAGCTCGCCGCCCGCCAGCACCACGACACCGACCAGTCCGGCCAGCAAGCCCGTCGCGCGCCTGCCGCCGATCCTCTCGCCGAAGAACACGAACGCAGCCAGTGCCGCGAACGGGACCGCCATGCTGTTGACGATCGCGCTGACGCCGGCTGGAGCGCGTTCCGCGCTCCAGGCGAACAGCGCGAACGGAATCAGCGTGTTTGCCAGACCGATCGCCGCGAGCTGCGGCCAGCGCGAGAGCGGGAAACGCTTGCGGGCGCGCCACAGGAACGGCGACAGCACCAACGCGCCCAGCGTCAGGCGTGCATCGGTCAACGGCAAGGGTCCGAACTGCGGCGATGCGATCCTGAGGAACAGAAACGATCCGCCCCAGATCGCAGCCAACAGCAATAGTTCCACCGGCGTGCGCCAGTCGCGGCCGGCCTCGTTTGCGACGTGCGTCCGCGATCCACGGCGCGGAACGCCCGCATTCGCGGGGGCGGCTTCGCGCGCCAGCAGCCGCACGGTTTCCAGGTCGGTTACATGTCCGCCAAAAAACAGCATGCCGCCCGACAATTTTGCCAATTCTCTCAACATGTCAATTCTCCCGCCGTGATGCCTGCAAGGGTTGGACGGCGCCTGGGCCAGATTCGCGCAAGGCCTTCATGCCATGCCCGCCAATCCCAAGGCGGTCCGTGATAGCAGCAGCAGCGTGCCGCTCCAGATCACTGACAGCAGCAGCCACTCCACCGGATGCCGATCCCTGTGATGCAGCACCGTGCGCGGATCGTGTTCCGGCATTTGCGTTGCCGGCGCTTCTTCGCCGGTCCGGATGCTTGCGGTGGGCACGCCCGCCATGTGGCCGTGCAGGAACAACAAGCCGTTGAACAGTTTTGTCAATTCCTTCAACATGGGACGCCTCCACCGGTGTTGCTAAAATGCTCTGTGAGGCGCGACAATAGGCGCAATCCTTGGTTTACGGTAGCGATGATTCTTCAAGCCAGACTTGAGGTATTTCGAACATGGCACGTACCCCGCTGAACTCCCTGCAGACCTTCGTCGTGGCCGCGCGCGCGCAGAACCTGACGCGCGCGGCGGAACGCCTGCACCTCACGGTGAGCGCGTTGAGCCACCAGATCCGGTTGCTGGAAGAACGTGTCGATTGCACGTTGTTCGTGCGTGGCCCGCGTGGTTTGAAGCTCACGGCCATTGGCCAACGCCTGCTCGACAACGTCGCACCGCACCTGGAAGCGATCGAGGACGCGCTGAAGCCGCTGTGTGGGCGTGGCGACAACGCACTGTCGTTGTCGGCGATGCCGTCGATGACCTCGAGCTGGTTGCTGCCGCGGTTTCCGCGCTTCGTCGCGCAGCATCCGGAAATCGAATTGAATCTGGATTCCTCGACCGAACTGGTGGACTTTGCCGATGGCAGGCACGACGCTGCCCTGCGCTACGGCCTCGGACAGTGGCCCGGCCTCGTTGTCGAGCCGCTGCTCGACGAATGGCTGACGCCGGTCGCGAGCCCATCGCTGCTCGCTGGACGCAGGCGGCCTCGTCGCGACGAGCTCGGCGAATTGCCCCTCTTGTGCCCCGAAGACCCGTGGACGGAATGGTTTGCGTTGCACGGCGGCACGCCTCCGAAACGCTACGCCGCCTCGTTCAACGATTCCGAATCGCGCCAGCGCGCGGCGGTCGAAGGCATCGGCGTGGCGCTCGGGCGCACGACGATGGTGCGGCCGTTGATCGAGGCGGGGCAGTTGGTCGCGCTGTTTCCCGAATTGATGAAAGCCGACAGGGCGCACTACCTCGTGTACCCGGAGCGTTCGCGCAAGCATGCGGGCTTCATGGCCTTCCGCGAGTGGCTGCTGGACGAAGCCGCGCGCTTCCGGGCCGCACCGGCTACCGGGTTGACCACGCCACGTACCCGTGCACGGAACACGCGCGCGCCGAATCGACGAAAGCGGGCTTCGTGATGCGCAACCCCCACGCCGGTCACGTACCCGCGCAGGGATCCCGCCCCATCAAGTGGTCGTAGGTGGAAACGTGCGCATCGCGTCTGTGGCCATCGCGCACCGCGGCGCCGGCGGAGTGGATGCGCCGGCACGCTTCGACGCGCGGGATCTTCACGCCGTGCACCGGCACGCTGCCCCAGGCGTTGCGGCGATAACGCGATTTCTTGCTTTGCGAACCGGGGGACGGTTCCCGCCACCGCACCACGCCATCGCCCGTCACCGAGCCCGGGCAACGGGTATGCCGGTAGAAAACCTCGCCATCGGCGGCGCGGCATTCCCAGGACATCGCCTGCTTGTGCGCGCGCTGGATGGCCGATACGCGACGGGTGTGGCGATGGGCGTAAGATCGCGACGTGCGCGTCGCCACGGCATGTCGCGGCGCGCCGGGATCCATCAGCGGCAGCCCGGTCAGTTTAAACTTCGTCTGTCGCGCGTCCGTCGCGCAAGGAGTGTCCCGGAACGCGAGCCGGCCATCCGCAGCGACGCACTTGTAGATCGAGGCAGCCTGCGCGGCGGTGGCGAGGAGGAGCAACGCCGCACAAGCTGCCTGCGCGAGCAACACCCTATGCCGGATTGGGATGCGGCGAGATTGTGTTGGATGACCCATGGCGACTTCCCTCACTGTCGTGAAGGGATATTCGACTCGGTCCGATCGCCACGCCAGCGGACACGACCGCCGGAACGTGTAGGGAAATGCCGATGGCCATGCCGTGGCGCGTTTGCGGGCGCACAGGGAGGGGCGTATAACGAACTTGCTTCCACCCGGAATGGAGGCTGCCGTCATGATGAAGACGCGGACGTTCTTCGCTGCGGCCTTGCTCGAGATGATTCCCGTCGTGACATGCGGCGTGGCGCAGGCACAGCCCGCAAATCCTTCCAATGGAATTGCCGTGCCCGCAGGCACCTGTACGTCGGCATTCGAATCGCAGTGGCGCGGTTCCTTCCGTGTCCCTGTTTCCGATGGACGTCCCGGCTACAAGTTCTACGCGCTGGGCGTGGACGCGCTTTGCAGGCACGACCTTGCGCACGCAATCCACCTGTTCAAGGTCGCGGGATCGTGGGGATACAAACCGGCGGAATACACCCTGGGCGTGATGTATCTCCGCGGTGCCGGCGTGACCGCCGATCTTCCGCTGGGCGCGGCGTGGATGGAGTTGGCGGCCGCGAGCGGTATTCCGCAGTACGTCAAGGTGCGCGACCTGGTGATCAAGCTGTCGACCCCCGCGCAGCTTGCGCAGATGAAGCAACGGCACGAACAAATGGAGCCCACCTATGGCACAGCCGCGCTGAGCCGCGCCAGGTGGCAGTGGACACTCGCAAAGAACGCCATCACTGGCAGCCATCAGGGCCATCCGATGAGCGGAGTGAGTATGGAAATTCCGTCGGTTTTCGGCGGAATGCAGACCGGCATGGGTACGCCGATCCTCGACCTTCGAACATTGCAGGAAAACGATGATCCGTATCCGGCCCTCGATCGCTTCCTCACCGGTAGCGTGACGGTCGGTTCGCTGGAGCAACTCGGGGCGGATGGCAACGCGAAAACCGGTTCCGCAAAGCCTGCTCCCATCCAGCAACCGAACCAGGGAAACCAGCATCCCGACTAAGGAAGGAGGCGTGTCATGGCATCACCCAAGGCGTTTCTCGTGGCGGCCATCGTTGGCGTCGCGGCTCTCGGTCTCTCGCTGTCCTCAACCGCTCAGACCGCGGGACAAACCGACGTCATTGCAGCGCCGCACTACGGTTCCGACGTGTCGGCGGGCAGCTTGTCCAACGGGAGCTTCAATACGCCGGAATCCGACGGCCGGCCGGGCGTGAAATTCTTCACGTACGGCGTGCGGGCGTTCAAGAAGGGCGACTACCGGCATGCGATCGACATGTACAAGGTCGCGGCATCGTGGGCGTACAAGCCGGCCGAGTACAACCTCGGCGTGATGTATTTCAAGGGTCAGGGCGTGCCGGTCAACCGCGCACGTGGCGCGGCGTGGATGGTGCTCGCAGCCGAGCGGGGTGACTCGCAATACGTCAAGGCGCGCGACTTGATGGTGACGTTGTTGAGCAAGGCTGAATTCGCACGGACCGATGAACTATGGGGGGAGTTGAAGCAGACCTATGGTGACGAGGTCGCGCTGCGGCGCGCGAAGGCCCAGTGGGCGTTGATCAAAGCCCATCAAACCGGCACACGTGTGGGCGGCGCGACGGGAGAGCTCTCGGTCGGCGTTCTCGATGCGGGGCGCAGCCCAACTCCTCCGCCGCCGTCGCTCCAGGGATCGGACTACATAGCAGCCACGTCTGCAGCCCTTCTGCAAGCCGGCTCCATCGACGGATCGCTTGCCTATCGGCAATTCCGGAAGAGCGATAATCCGTACGACCCGATCTTCCTGAAAGGCCGCAACGGCACGGCGACGGTTGAGCCGTTGCAGCAGGTCGAGCCACGCGCCCGACGCACTGCCAAACCAGCGGGATCGGCTGAGGAGGTCCACCCATAACCGCGCGGTCACTGAAGCTGCCATGGCGCGATCAACAACAAAAGCCGGCGCAATTATTGCGCCGGCTTTTTCAGCTCGGATCCTGCCGCAGGCGTGCGTCAATCGTGGTCGGAGGCGACCACGCTGCCATCATCTGGATCGACCAGCAGGTCCACGTCCTGTCCCTGCGGACTCTTGGCGTCGGCGCTCCAGAGTCCGTCGTCGAATTCGACGTCATGGACGTTCTGGTAACCCTGCGCCGTCAGCTTGGCCTTGATCTCATCCTCGTTGAGGCGCGACGGTGCGTCGGCTTGGTAGACCTTGCCGGTGGTCGGACCCACCTTGATGCGCACCCAGTTGTCATTGCCGCCGCGCGCCTTGGCCTGCCACACGCCGTCTTTGAACTCCAGCCCCGAAACTTCCTTGTAGCCGGCGTTGGCGATGTCGGTCTTGATCTGGTCTTCGGTGAGGGCACCGGTCGGTGCCGAAACCGTAGTGGTCGTGGTGGTGGTTTGCGTGGATTGCATCGGCGCGTCCTGTGCGCAGGCCATCCCGGCCGCGCACAACAGTGACGCTGCCAGTGCCGCAGAAAGCATGTGTTTCTCCATGATCGTTTACTCCGTTCGAAAAACGCGACTCAGCTTGGACGAGCCCGGATCAACGCCCGGTGAATCCCGCCGGGGCCTGTCAGCGATCGTTCATCTGGCGGCCGCCTGCTAGGCTGCGCAGTCCCCGGACGCATTCGAATGGTTCAGCGAGCCGCCATCGCGTTTCACCATCCCGCCGCATTCTGGCTCGGCTGTCTGGCGGTCGCGGCTGGCGTGTGTCTGCACCTGCCGATGTACGTGATGGCGGCACCGATGCACTTTCATCTGGCCGGCATGCCGATGGACCCGGAGATGCTGCTGGGCATGGTTCTGATCCCGGGCGGCGTGCTGCTGGCGGCGTACGGGCTGATGCCCCGCCTCGAGCAGGTGCGGCTGACGGCGCACGGGGGCGAGCCACTACATTTCCACGTCGCCGATGGCGTGCCGCTCAACCACCAGCACTGGAAGCTGGTGGCGGTACTGGCGGTCGCGTTGACGATCGACGTGATGAAGCCGGCGTCAATTGCCTTCGTGATGCCGGGCATGGCGCGCGAATATGCGATCGGCATGTCGACCGCCGGTTACCTCGCGTTGTCGGCGCTGATCGGCACCGCGGTCGGTTCGGTGGTATGGGGCCGCCTCGCCGACGTGTTCGGGCGACGTGCCGCGATCCTGCTGTCGGCGCTGCTGTTCATGGGCACCGCGATCTGCGGCACAATGCCTTCGTTTCGCTGGAACATCGCGATGTGCTTCATGATGGGCGCGGCAGCCGGCGGCATGCTGCCCATCGCGTTCACGCTGATGGCCGAGACCGTGCCCGCCCGGCACCGCGGCTGGCTGCTGGTAGCACTCGGCGGCATCGGCACGTCGGCGGGTTACCTTGCCGCGTCCGGCGCGGCGACCTTGCTGGAACCGGAGTTCAGCTGGCGGGTATTGTGGCTGCTGAACCTGCCGACCGGCGCGTTGATCGTGCTGCTGAACCGCTACATCCCGGAGTCGCCCCGGTTCCTCGCCAATGCCGGGTTGCACGAGCAGGCGCGCGCGGTCCTCGCGCGTTTTGCGGGCGATGCGGGCAAGCTGGTGCGCGATGACGCCGGCACGATTGCACCCGCCGCCGCGCTTCGCCCGCCGCCGGGCGGCGCGCGCGAACTGCTGCGCGGCCGCCATGGGCGCATCACCGTGGCGCTCATGGTCTGCGGGCTCGCATGGGGACTCGTCAACTTCGGTTTCGTGTTGTGGCTGCCCGCCAACTTGCAGCGGCTGGGACTGGATGCACGCGCAGCGAGCGCGCTGATGGCGCAGTCGGCGCTGCTCGCGATTCCCGGCACCGCGCTGGTGGTCTGGCTGTACCAGCGCTGGAGCAGTTTCCGGTCGCTGGTGCTGTTCGTGGCATTGACGGTGCTGGCGCTGCTGGCGTTCGCGGCGATCGGTGTCGCCGGCATCCGCAGCAGCGCGATGACGATCGCGGCGACGGTCGCGTTGCTGGTCGCGATCAGCGGCGTGATCGCGACCATGATTCCGTAGGCTGCCGAAATCTACCCGGTGCACCTGCGCGGCACCGGATCGGGACTGGTGGCCGCGGGCTCCAAAGCCGGGGGCATCCTCGGCGCGTTGCTCGGCGTCGCCGGCCTGTTCGACAGCTTCCTTTGGTCGGCGCTGGTCATCGCGGTGCCGATGACGGTCTCGGGCGTGATGCTCTGGCGCGGCGGCGTCGAAACCAGCGGCCACGAACTCGAAACGATCCAGCGGACACTTGAATGCGATCGTTCATGATCGCTGCATCGTTGCATTTCTGATCAACCCGAACCGTCTCAGCCTGGTGAAGACCAGAGCGGCCTTCCATGGCCTGACTTTCCACAACAGCCGCTCCGCATGGAGTCCCGTCCAAAAAGGTACTCAGCATCGTGGGGCGGACACTGTCCGCCGCGACGCGTGCGGCGGGCAGTGCCCGCCCTGCAGCGTCGTGTACCGCCGGAGCCTCCAACCCGATGCTCAGTGCGTGCTGGATGTTCCCGCTGGAACATGCCGCGCCATCGCGAGCCCCTGGAGCACGTGCAATGCTTCCGAGAGCGCGTAATCCTGGATGGCGAGCTCGCCGGTGTCGGGATTGGCGGCCGTGGCTTCCGATCCGGAAAGGTGGTTGGGCAGGTCGCCCTCGTGCTCGTCGCCGAGGAGCGACGCGTCGCGGTCGTTCTTGACGGTGACGTTGCCAAGCACGATGTCCGGGGTGATGCCGGCCACCTGGATCGAGGTGCCGTCGGGCGTGTAATAGCGCGCGGTGGTCAATTTCAGGGCGTCGCCGTTGCCGAGCGGCAGGATCGTTTGCACCGAACCCTTGCCGAAGGTCCGCCGCCCCATTACCAGCGCGCGGTGGTTGTCCTTCAAGGCGCCGGTGACGATTTCCGCCGCAGAAGCGGTGCCGTTGTCGACCAGCACCACCATCGGTGCGCCGTCCAGGAGATCGCCCGAGGTTGCGCTGAACTTGAGGTCCGCCTGGGAGAGCCGCCCGCGGGTGCTGACGATCAGGCCGCCGTCGAGGAAATCATTGGCGACGCCGACCGCGCTGGTGACGAGGCCGCCGGGATTGGAGCGCAGGTCGAGTACCGCGCCGCGCAGCGGGCCGTGATCCTTCTGCAGCTTTTCCAGATCGTGGGTGAGTTCGTTGGCGGTGTCTTCCTGAAACTCGCTGATGCGCAGATAGGCGAAGCCGGGCGCCAGCATGCGCGTCTTCACGCTGGCGACCCGGATGCGTTCGCGCACCAGCGGGATCGTCACCGGCTTGTTGCCGTCGGGGTGCAGGATCGACAGCGTGATCTTCGAGCCGATCGGCCCGCGCAATTTCTTGATCGCCGTGTCGATGGCATCGGGTTGTACCTGCACGCCATCGATCGCCTCGATCACGTCGCCCGGCTGGATGCCCGCACGCTTCGCCGGGCCGCCGTCCAGCGGTGCGACGATCACGAGCTGTTGCTTGACCTGCGCGACCTCGATGCCGAGGCCGGTGTACGCACCCGAGGTGTCCTCGGTCAAATCCTTGAGGTCGTGCACGTCGAGAAAATCGCTGTGCGGATCAAGGCCCGCGAGCATCCCGCGGATCGCCGAATCCATCAATTTTCGGTTGCCGACGGGGGCGACGTAGGCCTGCTTGATCAACTCGAATGCGCGGGTAAAGGTCTGGATCTCCTCGAGGCTCGGCACGTCGCTGGCTGCGTTTGCGATCGAGGAGGCTCCGGCCGGCGTGGCCATGCTGGTAGCAGGCGCGGGTGCGGGGTGCGGCGCCTTGATCGGGGGCGCGGCGAACACAGGGCCGACGGACAAAGCCAACAGGCAACCCAGCCACATTTGCCAATTTCGAATCATTGCGACACCGTGTAAGTCGACACGAATCAGGACCGCGCGGGCGGGCGGTGGTTCATTGTAGGCGCTTTGGATGGCCTCAACGCTTGGTGGTGAACCAGCCCTGCGGGTCGATCGCCTTGCCGTCCTTGCGTAGCCCGAACCACGCCCCGCCCTGTTCGGGGTCGCGGCCGACGGTGGCGACCGGCTGACCGGGCCTCACCCAATCTCCGGCCGAGACGAGTGCCGACTCGTTGCCGCCGTACAGGCTCATCCAGCCATCGCCCTGGTCGATGATCACCAGCATCCCGTACCCGCGCATGAAGTCGGCCCATGCGACCCGGCCGTAGGCGACCGCGTGCACCTCCGCACCGGGTTTGGCCGCGATCACGATGCCGTGCGCGAGGGTTCCCGTTCCCTCGCGCGGCGTGCCCGCCACCGGCTGCGCGAGCTTGCCGCGCAGTTTCGCGAACGGGATGTTCTTGCCGAGTTGCGCGGGGATGTCGGCGAAGACGTTCTGGAGTTGCTTGAGCAAGCGGTCCAGCGCTGCGGCGTCGTGCTTCAACGCAGCCAGCTTGTCCTTCTGCCGCGCAATCTGCGCGTCTGCCGCGGCGAGCAGCTTCTTTTGCGCGTCCCGTTGCTGGTCGAGCTCCGCGCTCCGCGCTGCACGCTCCTCGCGTTGCTGTTGCAGTGCCGTCGCATCCGCTTCGATCGATGCTTTGACCTCATCGAGCCGCTCGACTTCGCCGAGCAGCGTGCGGATTCGCGCGACGCGGTCGTGCTGGAAATACCGCGAATAGGCGAGCGCGCGATCGATCCTCGCGATGTCATCGTCGCCCAGCAGCAGCGGGAGCTCCGAACCACGATCGAGCGTGTAGACGGCACGCAGCAATTCCGCCAGGGCCTTGCGCTGGCCTGCCAGCTTTTCTTCCAGTTGCGCGCCTTGCCCTTGCAGATCCGCAAGCGCGGCGGTGTTGGCGGCGATCGCGGCGTCGGTCTCGCGCAGCGCCTTCGCGGCGTCATCGAGCTGCGTGGCCTGTGTCGCGAGCTTTGCATTGGTCGCGTCGCGTTGCGTGGCGGCCGCGTGCTGCTCCCGGGCCAGCTTCGCGATCTCGGCGCGTACCGCGGCGAGATGCACGCGGGTGGTGGCCTCGCGGCTGGAACTGGCGGCGGCGGGTTCCGGCGTGGCAGCGTACGCCCTCGGTGTGGCAGCGAACTGCGAGGCCGCCATCAGCAGCAGCGCGATTCCACTGTTTCGGATGGCGATGGTGACGCGGGCAAGATACATGGGCCGCGATTATCGCCGCGCATGCAGGTTCGCGGGGAACAACAAAAACATCTGACGCGGATCGACGCGGATCGCCGGATCATCGCCTCGGAAAATCCGCCTTCATCCGCATGAATCCGCGCCCCAAAGATGCTCTGCGTTGTGTCGATGTGCCGGCGGAATCCGCGATGCGCTAGGCTTCCCGGATGTGCGTGCTTGCGTTCGCGTGGAATGTCCATCCCCGCTGGCGGCTGCTGCTGGTGGGCAACCGCGACGAATTGCATGCGCGCCCCTCGGCCCCGTTGGCACGCTGGTCCGACGCCCCGGGCCTGATCGCCGGGCGCGATCTCGAAGCCGGGGGAACCTGGATGGGCGTGCGCGAACCGGACCGCGCCGCGGTGGTGACGAATGTGCGCGACCCGCGATTGCCGCACGATGGGCTGTCACGCGGATGGCTCGTGACGGATTTCCTTCGCGGTGCGGATGGCGTTGCAGAGCACGCCCCGGAACTCGCGGCGAATGCCGCCCGCTATCGGCCATTCAATCTTTTGCTGTTCGATCTGCAGGGTGCGCGCTTCGTGTCCAATGCATCCGAAGTGCGTGAACACGCATTCGCGGCGGGTCTGCACGGGCTGTCGAACGGCGGGCTGGACGCGCCGTGGCCGAAACTCGCACGCGCGACCGCGGCGCTCCGCGGCTGGCTCGATGTCGGAGTGGACGACTTCGCCGTGCTGCTCGACGCGTTCATGGACGAAACCATCGCGCCGGACAAGGCGTTGCCGGACACTGGCGTCGGCATCGACATGGAGCGGCAGTTGTCTCCGGTGTTCGTGCGCGGCGCGCGTTATGGCACGCGCGCGACCACTTTGATCGCACTCGAATGCGACGGCGGTGGCTGCATCATCGAACGGCGCTTCGGGCCCGGCGGCGTGCCGCAGGGCGAAACGACGCTGCGCTTCGGCGACGCCGCATAAGCCCTCCCTTCAAGGGGAGGCGGCCGCAGGCCGAGCGCGTAGCGCTGGTGGGGATGGGTTCACAACCCGGACAATAAAACCCATCCCCCACCCGGCCTCCCCCTTGAAGGAGGAGGAGGGAGTGGGCGGCCTTTCCTTGAAGGGGGAGGAGGGAGCGGGCGCCTCCCCTTGAAGGGGGAGGAGG
>JBOHYO010000294.1:0-4913 GCA_050737935.1 Rhodanobacteraceae bacterium | reverse complement strand
GTCGTGCCATCGCTGAACGTGCCGTGGATATGCTGCGCGTGTGACTCACCGGGTTGGAGCCCCGACGCCATGATGTGCACCGTCAACGTATCGCCGTCCAGCGTGAGCGCCGCCGTACCCGTGACGCCCGAGCCGTTGAGCGTCGTGAACGTGGTGTGGAAGTAGCTTGGCGTAGCAAGCGCCAAAGCGGGTACCGTCAGCAATCCCGCCGCGAGTGCGAGCGACAGCCCGCGTGACTTCAAATGTCGGTTTTGCATTTTTATTCTCCACTCCGTTGGAAGGGGGCGACCGATTGCAAGCCCCGCAGGCGAAATGGAGGCACACAGGTACGCATTTCTGGGCAGGAACAACTCGGTCATGAACCGTTAGGCATATCCCGTGCCATGTGATAATTTCAACCGAAACAAACACCTATTTGGCCGCCGCCGTTTAAGGCCTCGATTTCCGTAAGGTCTCCCGACAAAACGCTGAGGTTTGCGTAAGATTTACCCACACAATCTGGATCAAGGCCGCGTCCCGGGCTTGTTTCTGTCAAGAATCCTGACACCGCAGGACCGAAAGCCCATCGATCGCGCTGCATTCGCGCGGGTCGCAGCGAAAACCGCACCCATCCCGGAAGCGAACCGTCGCGACCGACAGCAGCGGGTCCAGGTGGTGTGAAAACGTGTTTGCCTTGTACGGGATGTCGTCACCAACCGGATGGAAGTGGAAGTGCGCGTACCGTACGTGGATTCACATACTGACACTACCAGCCGCGAAATCCTCACCGGGAGCGCCACCGATCGGGTGTCACCACCAGCGGCAGGGGCCTGGGCGACATCGAGGCCACCCTTCGCTACCCGCTCAACGATGGCGGCGCGAGTCGCCTCTATTTCATCGGCTGGCTCCGCTGCAAATCGCGAACCGGGCGCGACCTGTTCGACGTGACCACCGACTGCGTCCAGCGCTGCGTTGCGAACACGACCGGTACCGGACTGCCGCTGGAGTCGCCGACCGGCTCCGGCTTCTGGTCGGGTCGAACGCCGTCTATTCCGAGTTGCGGGATAGATCGTCGCCGATCAGCCCGCGCGAGCGGTAACGCTTCAACATGTTGTAGACGGTCTTCCGCGAAACGCCCAGCATCCGGGCCGCCAGACGTTTGTCGTAGTGGCAGTGCACGAGCGTCTCGAGCAGTACCGTGCGCTCGACGTCTTCGAGGGGCGTGCCGATGCCAAATCGGATGGTTTCTCGATCGGTGGCATTGCTCGGCGATTCGGGCCTCTCTATACCATGGCTCAGGCGATCGGACGAGCGGCGATACAATGGCTGTTCGAGTTCCATGGCGATCTCGACCGCGGCGGCGTCGTCGCCCATGATGTAGTGTCGCTTCACGACGTGCTGCAATTCGCGCACGTTGCCGGGCCAGGATCGCAATACCAAGTGATGCAACGCCTGCTCGCTCAACTGCTTGCACGTACCATGGCGTGCATTGAGTCGATCGATGAAGTGCCGAGCAAGCAGCTGGATGTCTTCGCGGCGTTCACGCAACGGCGGTATCGTGAGCGGAAATTCCAGCAGTCGAAAATACAGGTCTGAACGCATGCCGCCTGTTGCGATGGCATGCCGCATGTCGCGGTTGGACGCCGCGATCATCCGCACGTCCACCGGTATTTCGCGCGAACCGCCCACTCGTGTCAGCGTGTGGGTTTCGGTCACGCGCAACAGATAGACCTGCAGCGCGGAGGGCATTTCGGTGATTTCGTCGAGGAACAGGGTGCCGCCCTGGGCCTGCTCGAAATAGCCGGCATGGCATTGTGCCGCGCCGGTGAAAGCGCCACGCTCGTGGCCGAACAACTGGCTGTTGAGCAGTTCCGGCGTTACCGCACCGCAGTTCACTGCGACGAACTTGCCGCTTCGGTGGCTCCACTGATGAAGGGCCCGCGCAACCAGCTCCTTCCCGGTGCCGCTTTCGCCTTGCACCAGCACGCCCAAGTTCAATGGGGCGATGCGCCGAATGTCGTCGAACAGCGCCCGCATGCGTGGGGCTCGTCCCACCATGCCGCCGAATTCGCCCTCGGGGGGTGGCGCATTGGTTGCGGCATCGTCGCCGTCGACCGGCGCAGGATGACTCGGGCGAAAATCGATGACCTGACCCTCCATGGTCCATGGATGAAGCGTCTCGATCGTAAATACGTCCATATCGAGGGAAAAGATGCAATCGGGGCCAAGCGGGGCTTTCAACGCTGAAGCGCAGCGCCTTTCTGGAGGCTTGGTTGGCCCCTGAACTGACGCCCGACAAGGCCACCGCGCCACGGCCGGCTTGCGGCGCGGCCGGGACGCTGCAATGCTTTCCATATGCCCACTGCGCCGCGAGCCGGCCCATCAGCCGAACTGACGGAGCTGTTGCGTGCAAGCGCAGGCGGCGATCGGGCGGCGTTCGAGATGCTGTACCGGCGCACCTCGAACAAGCTCTTTGGCATCTGCGTGCGCATGCTGCGCGACCCCGGCGAAGCCGAGGAGGTGCTGCAGGATGTCTACGTCAACGTCTGGCGCCGGGCGGCGCGTTTTGATCCGGTGCGCGCCACGGCGATGACCTGGCTGATCACGCTCGCCCGCAACCGCTGCATCGACCACCTGCGTCGGCGCCGCGAGGTCCCGCTGGACGAAGCCACGGCCGGGCGCATCGTCGATCCCGGTCCCGGACCGGCGCGGTCGAGCGAAGCCAGCGAGCAGCGTCAGCGCCTGGAGGATTGCCTCGGCACCCTCGCCGAACTTCAGCGTAAGGCCGTGTGTGCAGCTTTTTTCAGCGGTGCGACGTATAACCAATTGGCGGCTCGTCTGGACGTGCCGCTCGCGACCATGAAAAGCTGGATCAGGCGCAGCCTGATCCGTCTGCGCAGCTGTCTGGAGCAAACCGAAACCACGCCGTGAACACGCCCCTCGATCACAAGTCCGAAGATCTCCGTTGCGCCGAGTACGTACTCGGCGTGCTGGACGCGGAGGAGCGCGCGGCGGTCGAACGCGAGATCGCCTCCGATCCGCGCGCGGCGGATGAGGCGGCGCGGTGGCAGCGATACCTGTCGTCGTTGGCCGAAGACATCCCGCCTGCTGCGCCGCCGGCCCATGTCTGGACGCGCATCCAGGATACGCTGGACATGCAGGCCGCGCGCCACGAGCCGCCAGCACCGGCACAGGCAAGCTGGTGGAACAACCTGTCGCTCTGGCGCGGATTCGCGTTCGGCGCAGCGGCCGTGGCCGTAGCCTGCATCATCGCGCTGGCCGTGCTGCCGCGCCCGATCGTGACGAGGGCGCCCGCCCCGCCGACGATTGCCTACATGACGTCCACGATCAGCCAGACCAGCGGTCAGGTCGGCTGGACCGCGATCGTGGACTTGCAGCAAGCACGCATGGTGGTGGTCCCCGTCCAGCCGCAAACCATTCCCGCCAGCCGCGCGCCAGAACTCTGGCTGATTCCCGCGGGCCAGAAGCCGATCGCCGTGGGCGTGATCGCGGCGAAAGGCGCGACGACCATCAAGCTCAGTCCGGCGCTGGCCGCGAAGCTCGGCCCGACCGCGGCACTCGCGGTGTCGATCGAGCCGCCCGGCGGGTCACCGACCGGTCAGCCCACGGGACCCGTGATTGCCAAGGGTGCAATCGCCGCCACCGCTGCACGAAGCTCGGGCAAACCCGTCGCAACCTTGTACCTGCCGGAACAACGCACGTCGAGCAGTAGCTGACTCGCTTCCCCTCGCGCAGGCCGCGGTGGTTCAATCGCAGAGAGATGATGTGCGGCACGACGATGCCGGCGCTGCGCGCAGCTTGCGCCACGCTTGACGGGAACCGTAACGGTGGAACGTTGCCGACCGTGCAGCCGCTGATGGCTGCGCCAGCCTGCCGCAGCATTGGCGACGATGGTACCGGTCCGACCGGTGAACGGCTGTGCTGACGGGCTGCATCCATGCCGGGCATTCGTGCGTACCTGTAGGTGCTTCCGAATCGCGAAGCCCCTTCGAACAGGAGATCGCACATGAACATCGTTTTTTCCAGGCGCGCATTGACCGTCGGTTTGTCGCTGGCGCTCGCGGCCGGCGCCGTGCCCGCCTTTGCGCAAATGTCCAGCAGCATGGGTTCGATGAACAACCAGCACACCGTGATGGTCGGCGGCGCCGCGATGTACCCGTCGCGCAACATCGTCCAGAACGCCATGCACTCCAAGGATCACACCACCTTGGTCAAAGCGGTCAAGGCGGCGGGGCTTGTGAAAACACTGGAAGGGCCGGGCCCGTTTACGGTGTTCGCGCCAACCAACGAGGCGTTCGAAGCCTTGCCTGCGGGAACCCTCCAGAACCTGATGAAGCCTGACAACGAGGCCATGCTGAAAAAAATTCTGACCTATCACGTCGTGCCCGGACGCCTGGACAGCAAGGCACTTGATGCGAAGATCGCAGCCGGTGGCGGCGAAGCCAAGCTGAAGACGGTCGAGGGCGACTGGCTGACCGTGAAGGGCAGCGGTACGCATCTGACCGTCACCGACGATCAGGGCAACACCGCCGACGTCACCATCCCGAATGTCTATCAATCCAATGGCGTGATCATGGTGATCAACAAGGTGCTGATGCCCTGAGGAACGTCGTTGCGGCAACCTCTCCGCCGCGGACCTGTCGTGAGGCGGCCCTCGCTGGTCGCCTCACGCTTTTGATCGATTTTTGCTGCCGTCACCGCGGTCGCATCGGCGGGTGCTTTTGCCAAACCTGCTCGAGCGGCACCTGACATTGCCACAAGTTGCAAAGCGTTGTATGCACCCAGCGGTGGCTCGGGTTTTGCTCCGTGCTCCCGTGCTCACGGGCAGTTGGTCGATCCTGATGAGCGTGCCTTGGTAGGTCGCCCGCAGCGCGTCGAGCACCACCGCAACTGACGTAGAGCGGCATGGGCCG
>JBOHYO010000293.1:0-2739 GCA_050737935.1 Rhodanobacteraceae bacterium | reverse complement strand
GCTGCCATCCGCACGACCGAGTCGTCCAGGCGGTTGACGATCTCGCGATCATGCAGCAGCAGGGCGTCGGCGATTTCGCCGAGCCGTTCGCGCGCCTCGTCATTGGCGATGCACTGGGGTTCCTCGGACCGGTTGCCGCTGGTCAGGACGATCGGCGCATCGAGCTCCGCCATCAGCAGATGATGGAGCGGGGTGTACGGCAGCATGAATCCGAATTGGCGTTGCCCGGGTGCGACACCGGGCGCAAGCGCTTCGAGGCCGCTCGCCTCGAGCAATACGATCGGTGCCGCGGAGCCTTGCAGCAGATCGGCTTCATGCGCCGACACGCGGCAGTAACGCCGGATCATCGCGATGTCACGCGCCATCAGCGCGAGGGGTTTGTCGGGGCGATGCTTGCGTTGCCGCAGCCTGTCGACCGCTTCTGCATTTGTCGCATCAACGGCGAGGTGGAACCCGCCCAGGCCCTTGATCGCAACGATTTCTCCGTCGCGAAGCAGCCCTTGCGTTGCCTCGACAGGATCTGCGCCGGGGTTCGCCACATGCTGGCTTTCTCCGGTCCCCGGTCCCCGGTCCCAGGTCCCCGCTGTCTCCAGCCACAGCCGCGGCCCGCAGACGGGGCATGCATTGGGTTGCGCGTGGAACCGGCGATCCGCCGGGTCTTCGTACTCCGCCCGGCAGCGTTCGCACATCGGGAATGCCGACATGCTGGTGTGCGCGCGGTCGTACGGAATCCGTCGAACGATCGACAGTCGCGGCCCGCAATGCGTGCAATTGGTGAACGCATAGCGATGACGCCGGTCGCCGGGGTCCAGCACCTCGCGCATGCATGGTTCGCAGGTGGCGGCGTCCGGCACGATGCCGGTGTGTACATGGCCGGATCCACTCGGCGCGATCCGAAACTCTGCGGGCTCTGCTCGTCCCGCCATGGGCGCGGATTCCAGCGCATCGATGCGTGACAGCGGCGGCGCCTCCGCGCGCAGGCGTCGGGTGAACCGCCCGCGATCCGCGTCCGTACCCCAAGCGTGAATCAGGACGCCTTCCGCGTCGTTGCGGACGTCGCCCGACAGCGCGCACTCGCGCGCCAGCCGCCACACGGTTGGACGGAAGCCGACGCCCTGGACCAGCCCTCGCACGCGGATTGCCTCGCCCCGGATGCCAGCCGATGGAACCGGTCCGTCCATCTCAGTGGAGACTCTTGCGGCCGCTCGACATCCGCACGAGTTTCATGTATTTCGCTACGTCGCGCGTTTCCATCACCGCGAATCCAAGCACGGTGAGCACGGCGACCCCGACCAGCACCTGTCCGACGATACCCCATGCGAACCACATGTCATGCCTCCTGCAGTCGTTGTGCGCCGGCAGCCGGCGCGGTCGTATCGATTCCATGGGCTTCCTTCTCCATGCCTTGATCTATGCGCAGCAGGCGCATCACTTCCTCGAGCGCCGGCTCCACGCTTGCGGCGACCGCCTCGCTGAGTCCCATCCGCCCGTCGTCACCGCCGAGGTCGGCTGGCTCGCATGCCAGCACCTGCACGCGCGGACAACGCCAGCCGAGCGATGCTGCCAGTTGCAAAACCCGCGCGGGATCCATCGCGTGCGGCTCCATCTGCGGCGCTCCGTCGGCACCGCCGACCGCAGCGGGAACGTCGATCACGTACAGCGAGCCCGGCGCGCCGCCGCGCTGCGCGGTGTCAATCAGGATCGCCGCGTCGTACTCGCCGCTGGAGAGGGCCAACCCGAGGTCGATGCCGCGGATACCGAAGTCGAGCGCGTCCACGCCGCCCGGCAGCGGCCGGTTCGCGAGCCGGCCAACCACCTCGCAGCCGAACCCATCGTCGGCCATGAAGATGTTGCCCACGCCGGCGATCAAGGTCCTCATGCGACGGCCTCGCGATCGGCGTCCGCCAGCACCTCGAGCTCGTCCGGCGCATAGAAGAACCGATGACCGGGCATCCGCTCGCTTCCGAAATCGCGCCCGGGGTCGTCCTCGAAGGTCACCGCCACATGGACACGGCCGTCGAAATCGTGTTCGACCGACTCGATCAGCGCGATCCTGTCGCGCAATACCAGATCCATCGCGTCGCCGCCCGGCTTCGGATGTACGCGCACGCGCACCCCGGGCTCGAGTGACTTCTCCCGGTGCAGCGCACCGTGCAGGCCGCTCCACGTTTCGGCCGCGAGCGACTCGGTGCGCGCCAGCAGTGCCGCGGCGCGCGGATCGGTGGCGGCGGCGCGGCGCTTTTCTTCGTCGGTCATCGTGAGGACCCGCAGCGACAGGATCTCGTCGATCTCGGTGCCGTCGTACAGATCGCCAGCACTTCGCGGCGCGATCTGCGGGTAATCTGGCAGGATGATCGGCGAGGACAACAGGAGGTCGCGCGCGCCGTCGTCGCCCACGAGCACCGGCCAGGTACCCTCGTTCGCGCATCGCGATGCGGCTTCGGCGAGCGCTTCGGGTGGATCGGTCAATGACACGAACGCGCCGCCGTGCGCGCCCAGCAGCGTGTGGGTGGAAGCGAAGGCGTAAAGGCTCGCCTGCCCGCGGTCGCGACACGCGTCCACGTCGATGGCCGTGTCGTTTTCGATCCGGACGCTCAGGCGGAAAAGGTCATCGGCCAATCGTTCCGCATGCAGCATGACGCGGCCGCGCAGCGCCTTGCGCTCACGCACCAGCACGGCCACGATTCGACCCGCGCAGTCCGGCACGGTCTCCAATGCGCGTTCGGCGTCGAAACGGAA
>JBOHYO010000292.1:0-8891 GCA_050737935.1 Rhodanobacteraceae bacterium | reverse complement strand
GGTAAATACCTGTTCGTCAATCGCCGCGGCCTGAAGGTCGTCGACCGTACCGCCGTACAACTCGCAACCGAACTGCACAACCAGCACGCAATGATCCTCGAGGAAGTTCCCCTGTTCGACCGCGCGCTCGATGCCATCGTCGATCGCCTGCGCAACGCGCAGAGCGAACACCCGCAGCCGCCGACGGCATGAGCGGCGGCGTCACGCGGCCCGCGCTGCCGCCACCCCACACCGTCCGTGAAAACGTCGTGCGTGCGCTCGCAGAGGACATCGGTTCGGGCGATGTCACTGGCTCGCTCATTGATCCGGAGGCGCGTGCGAGCGCGCGCATTGTTTGCCGGGAAGACATCGTTCTTGCCGGCAGCGCATGGGCCGACGAATGCTTCCGGCAACTTGACCCAGGCGTGCGGATCAACTGGCACCATCACGACGGCGATCGCGTAGCGGCCGATGCCGTGCTGTGCCACATCGAAGGCAATGCCCGCGCGCTGGTCGCGGGCGAACGCAATGCCCTCAACTTCCTGCAGACGCTGTCGGGTACCGCCACCGTCACGTGTAGCTACGTCGATGCCGTCACCGGCACGGCTGCGAAGATCCTGGACACCCGCAAGACGATCCCCGGCCTGCGCCTCGCGCAGAAATACGCGGTGCGCTGCGGCGGAGGACAGAACCATCGGATCGGCCTGTTCGATGCGATCCTCATCAAGGAAAACCATGTCGCCGCAGCCGGCGGCATCGCCGAGGCCATCCGCGCAGCCCGCACCGCGCATCCAGCGCTGTTGCTCGAATGCGAAGTGGAATCGCTGGACGAACTTCGCGACGCGATCGAAGCCGGCGCCGACCGCGTACTGCTGGACGAATTCACCGATTCGATGCTGCGTGAAGCGGTAGCGCTCGCGGCCGGGCGGATGCCGCTGGAAGTCTCCGGCAGCGTCTACCTCGAACGCGTACGCGCGATCGCCGAAACAGGCGTGGATTTCATTTCGATCGGCGCGCTGACCAAGCACGTCCACGCGATCGATCTTTCGATGCGATTCGACAACGCGTGAGTGTGTCGTACGGCGACGAAGGCCGGATCAGCAACCTGCGACGAGCCCGGGGCAAGTCGATTTTGCTCGTCATACCGGCGCAGGCTGGTATCCAGCAGCAAACGAGATTGCTGCCACGGCCGCGATATGGAGTGAGTCTGATAAGGTCGCACGCAGGCCGTGCTTGGTGCCGCGTACCGTCAGCCGGCGACAACCTGCAACCGCACGACGCGGGCACGGTTCTTGTAATGCTGCGCCTCGAGGTCGTCGAGAACGACGTCCCATGCGTCCATCCCCAGCCACGCAGGCCTCAGGCTCTCCAGGACGTCCATCTGCGCCTGATCACCTTGATGCTTCAGGCGCGCCAGATAGCTCAGGACCCGTTCGGTCTGGTTGGCGTCGATTCCCCCGTCCATCGCGACCCCCGCCTTGCCATTGATTACATGCATGCCGAGAACGATGCAACATTCGTGCCATTCCGAAACCCCCGAATAGGCGCCGGGCGGATTCGGTTCGGAAAATGTGCGCAGGCGCACAGGAACGAATTACCGGTCCACCCGTCCCAGTCTTGCTGAACGCAGGAATGGGAGTCCCGGGGCGACCTCGGGCGCCGCCGATTCAAGCCCCGCCCAGCGCAGCCAGCGCCTGCGCCATGCGCTTTCCGGAAACCGGCTCGGCGGTCTTCAGTTCCTGCGCGAACACGGACACGCGCCATTCCTCGACCAGCCAGCGCAGGGTGACGAGTGCGCGCGACCTGTCGCCCGCCGCGCGCGCTTCCAGCACGCGCCGCCAGTACGGCAGCACCTGTTGCATGCGCGAATGGTCGCGCGCGGGGTCGCTGCGCAGTTTTCGGCGCGCAGGCGCATGGCCTTGAGGTACCGCGGCAGGTGTGCGAGGCGCGAGCGCGGCAACTCGCGCAAGAATCCCGGCGCCAGCAGCGCATCGAGTTGGCCGCGCAGGTCGGCGTAACTCGCCGGCGCCTGTCCCTTGATCGCGGGCTTCATCCATGGTTGCAAGTCAGCCAGCGCGGCCAGGATCGGCTCAGCCAGCTTCAACCGTTCCATTGCCGCGCCGAACAATCCACGTGAAAGGGCGTCAAGCAACGCTTGCCAGGCGGCGCGGTCGCGGACGTCGAGGTCGTGCGCCTCCAGCCGGTCGGCGAACGCACCCTCGATGATGTCCTCGCGCAAGGTATCGCCACGTCCGTGCGGGGCGAACGCAATCGCGAGCTTCGGCTTCAATGGCAGTTGCTTGCGCGCGCGCTTGAACTCGCCTTCCAGCGACAAGCGCAACAACCGCTCGACCCCCGTGCGGTGGGCGGTTACCGCCTCGTCGGCGGTTTCGAACACCCGCAGCGCAACGGCGCTTCCCAGATCGACCAATGCCGGATACGCCGACAGCCCGGCCGGCGTTTCGGACACGACCGGAACGTCGTCGAAATCCCACGTTCGCACCTCCTCGCGCGTCACCGGCACCGCAGCCGCGCGCGAAAACGCCGTGCGTGCCCGGGCGGCCCAACCTGCGCGCAACGCATCGAGGTCGCGGCTCGCCGCGAGCGAATGGTCTCGTTCGTCGCGCACGTCGAAACGCATCCGCAGGTGCGCGGGCAACGATGCCTCGTCGAAAGCCGCGGGTTCGACCGCCACGCCGGTGATCCGTTTCAGGAACGCCGCCAGCGTCTGTGCGAGCGGTTCTTCACGCGGCGCTTCGGCTTCCACGAAGGCGCGGGCGAAGTCGGGCGCGGGCACGAAATTGCGGCGCAGCGCCTTCGGCAAGCCGCGCAGCAACGCCGTGACCTTGTCGGCCAGCAGCCCCGGCACCAGCCATTCGCAGCGCGCCGCGGGTACCGCGTTCAACAACGCCAACGGCACACGCAAAGTAACGCCGTCGGCTTCGTCGCCCGGCAGGAAGCGGTATTCGAGATGCAGCCCCTGTCCGGAAACGTCCAGCGCATCCGGGAAAGCGCCGGCCACGCCACCCGCCCCGGCTTCCAGGACGTCATCGAGTGACCAGCGCATAGCCGCGCGATCTTGCGCGGAGACGTGCCGGTACCACGCGTCCAGCGCGGCGGATGTGGAAACCGCCTCGGGCACGTCCCTGAAGAATTCGGCGAGCTCCTCATCGGATTTCAGCAGCCCCTCGCGGCGTTGTTGCGCCTCGATTTCGCGCGCTTCGTCCAGCACCCGCCGATTGGCCTGCACGAAATCCGCGCGACAGTCGATGTCGCAGCGGGCCAGCGCCTCGCGCACGAAAATTCCGTGGGCGAGCGCCGGATCCTGCCTGGCGAAGGTGACCGTGCGGCGTTCCACCAGCACCAGCCCGTACAACGACACCTGCTCGAATGCCTGCACCGAGCCACGGGGGCGCGACCAGTGCGGATCGCTGCAAGTTCGCCTGAGCAGGTGCGAGGCTTGGCGCTCGATCCAGTCGGGCTCGACCTGCGCGCACTGCATGCCCCAGACCTTTGCGCCGAGGTCGAGGATTTGCGCGACCAGCAACCACGGCGGCGGCTTTTTCGCCAACGCGGAACCCGGAAATATCCTGAACTTGCGCTCGCGGACACCGCGATAGAGGCCCTGCTCGTCCTTGCGCGCGACGTTCGTCGGCAAGCCGGCGAGCAGCGCGAGGTGGATGGGTTGGTAAAGATCGGGACCCGGGACCGGGGACCCGGGACCCGAAGAAGCCGGCCGCTCGGCGACGCGCGTATCGGGAATATTGCTGGACGTCGATCGCCTGGCGAGCTTCGGTTCTTGCCGTTGCTGCTGACTTTCCCGGGTCCCGGGTCCCGGGTCCCCGACCCCATTGGCGTCAAGCAACAATTGCCGATGCAACGCGCCCCACTCGCGCATCCGCATGAAGGACACGAAGTGCTTCGCGCACCAGTCGCGCAGTTTCGACTGCGTGAGTTCCGCGTGGGCGCCGCGATACGCGTCCCACAGGTTCAGCACCCCGATGAAATCGGAGCGCGGATCGGCGAACGCGCGATGCGCGGAATCGGCTTGGGCCTGCTTGTCGGCCGGGCGCTCGCGCGGATCCTGGGTGCCGAGCAACGCGACGATCGGCAGCACTTCGCGCGCGACGCCGAGCTTGCCGGCCTCGATGAGCATCCGCGCAAGTTGCGCATCGATCGGGATCCGCGCGAGCTGCCGGCCCATCGACGTCAGCATTCGCTCGCCATCCACCGCGCCGATCTCCGCCAACCTGCGCCAGCCGTCGTTGACAGCGCGCGGATCGGGCGGATCGAGGAACGGAAACGACTCGACGTCGCCCAAGCCCAGGTCGAGCATCCGCAGGATCACGTCGGACAACGCGCTGCGCAGGATTTCCGGATCGCCGTACGGCGGGCGCGCCGCGAAGTCGGCTTCGTCATAAAGACGCACGCAAATGCCGGGCCCGACACGACCGCAACGGCCAGCGCGCTGGGTGGCGGCAGCCTGTGACACCGGTTCGATATGCAGGCGTTCGATCTGGCTGCGGCGGGAATAGCGCTTGACACGCGCGTCGCCGGAATCCACCACCCAGCGGATCCGCGGCACGGTCAGCGAGGTCTCGGCGACGTTGGTGGCCAACACGATGCGGCGTTCGGATCCTGGCTTGAACACCCGGTCCTGTTCCTTCACCGACAAGCGTGCGTACAAGGTCAATACTTCGGTATGGCGATATTGTCGGCGCGACAGCGCCAGGTGCGCGTCGCGGATTTCCCGCTCACCGGGAAGGAACACCAGCGCGTCGCCCCGCGGATCCTCGCGGGTGATGTCGTCGAGCGCATCGACGACCCGCTCCGTCAACCCCGCTTCGCGCTCGGGCGGACGCCAGCGGAGCTCGACCGGAAAGCCGCGCCCTTCGACCGTGACGACCGGCGCGCCATCGAAATGCTCCGCGAAACGTGCGGTGTCGATCGTCGCCGAGGTAACGATCAGCTTGAGGTCGCGCCGCTTGCGCAACAGGTGCTTCAGATAGCCCAGCAGGAAATCGACGTTGAGGCTGCGCTCGTGCGCCTCATCCAGGATGATCGTGTCGTAGTTGGACAGCCAGCGGTCATGCGCCATCTCGGCCAGCAGGATGCCGTCGGTCATGAACTTGACGAGCGTGTCAGTGCCGAGCTGTTTCGAGAACCGCACCTCGTAGCCGACGATGCCTCCCGGTTGATCATTGTGTTCGCTGCCGAGTTCGGAAGCGACCCGGCGCGCCATCGCCCGCGCCGCAAGCCGCCGCGGCTGGGTGCAGCCGATCATTCCGGCGACACCACGGCCGGCGGCGAGGCACAACTTCGGCAACTGGGTGGTCTTGCCGGAACCGGTCTCGCCGGCGATCACCAGCACCTGGTGCTCGCGGATCAGCCGTGCGATTTCGTCCGCGCGCTGCGCAATCGGCAGCGATGCGTCCACTGCGATCGGGGGCACCAGCGCGACACGCGCTTCGCACCGGGCCACCGACGCTGCGATATCCTGCGCCAGCACGGACAGCGTCTTCTGCGAAGGCTTGCGTTCGAGCTTCTGCAAGCGCGCGTGCAAACGACCCGTGTCGCGACTCATGGCACCATCGAGCAGGCGTCGCAATTCGTGCAATCCGCCGACATGCGTGTCCTGAAACTGCGGCTTCGGATTCATCGGCGTCATGGTAAATGGGCAACTGCGCAGACGTGCCGTGGCACCTGCAAAATGCCGATATTCCGTGCATCATTGCCGCTTCCCGTTCCCGGAGTGCGTCCATGTCACGCTTTACGTCCCTGCTGATCGCCGCCGTCGCCTGCGCATGCGCCGCCTGCTCGCAACAGGCACCGACCGGCCCCGCCGCACCGCTCTCGCCAGCCTCGACGGCAAGCTCTGCCTCGGTGGCGAGTCCGGCCTCGGCCGCCACCCCGGCACCGGCCAGCACCGCGCCCGACGTCGGCATCGATCTTTCCTACATCGACCACTCGGTGAAACCAGGCGATGACTTCTTCAAATACGCCAACGGCGCGTGGCTGAAGACCGCGAAGATCCCCGCCGACCGTTCCAGCATCGGCGCGTTCTACGACATGTCCAAACGCACCGAGGAACGCACCGCGGACCTGATCGAGAATGCCGGCAAGGGCCACCCTGCCGCGGGCAGCAATGCACGCAAGATCGCCGATTACTACACGGCCTGGATGGATACGAAGGCCATCGAACAGCACGGGCTCGCGCCGCTGAAGGGCGAACTCGAGGCCATCGACGGCATCCATTCGCGTACCGACCTGGCCCGCGTGCTCGGCAGCCGCCTGCGCCAGGATGTCGATCCCATCAACGCCACCGACTTCCACACCGATCACCTGTTCGGGCTGTTCGTCGCCCAGGGGCTGACCGATCCGTCGCACAACATCGCCTACCTGCTGCAGGGTGGACTGAGCATGCCCGGCCGCGACTATTACCTGTCCGACGACAAGACCATGGCCGGCTACCGCGACCAGTACAAAACCTACATCGCGGCGATCCTCGATGCGGCCGGCATCAAGAATGCCGACGCGGCGGCTGGGCGCGTGTTCGACCTGGAAACCAAGATCGCCAAGGCGCAGGAAAGCCTGGTCGACAGCCAGGACGTACACCGCGCCGACAATCTCTGGTCGCTGACCGATTTCGACAAGAAAGCGCCGGGCCTCGATTGGAGCGTCTACTTCAAGGCCGCGGACCTCGCCGGCCAGAAGGTGATCGATGCGTGGCAACCCGCAGCCATCACACGGCTGTCAAAGCTGGTGACCGACGCGCCGCTGGAATCGTGGAAGGATCTTTTGACGTTCCATACCCTGGACCGTCACGCGGCGCTGCTGCCGAAGAAGTTCGCCGACCTGTCCTTCCAGTTCCATAGCCACACCCTGCAAGGCGTGCCCCAGCAGCGCGAACGCGCCAAACGCGCCGTGGACGCGACCAGCGAGGCGCTGGGTTTCGCGGTGGGCCAACTCTACGTCGAACACTACTTTCCGGCCCCTGCCAAGAAAGAGGCCGAGCAACTGGTGCAAAACCTCATCGCGGCGTTCAATGCGCGCCTGGAAACACTCGAATGGATGACCCCGGCCACGCGCGAGAAGGCCAGGGCCAAGCTCAAGACCTTGCGCGTGCAGGTCGGATATCCCGACCACTGGCCTTCCTATGACGGCCTCGAGATCACGTCCGACGACCCGCTCACCAACGACCTCAACGTCTCCAGATTCGAGTACCAGCAGCGCCTGAGGGTGCTCGGCAAGCCGGTCAACCGCGACCACTGGTGGATGACGCCGCAACTGGTCAACGCCATCAACCTGCCGCTGGAAAACGAACTGCAATTCCCCGCCGCGATCCTGCAGCCGCCGTTTTTCGATCCCAAGGCCGACGCCGCCGCCAACTATGGCGCCATCGGCGCCGTGATGGGGCACGAAATCAGCCACAGCTTCGACAACATGGGTTCGCAGTTCGATGCCGAGGGTCGCCTGCACAACTGGTGGACGCCGGCCGACGCCAAACATTTCAAGGAAGCCACCGAAAAATTGGCCAGGCAGTACGACCAGTACGAGGCGCTGCCGGGTCTGCGCATCAATGGTCAGCAGACCCTGGGGGAAAACATCGCCGATGTGTCGGGCCTGACCATTGCCCATCTCGCGTATCACAAGTCGCTCGGCGGAAAGCCCGCGCCCGTGATCGATGGCCTGACCGGCGACCAGCGATTCTTCCTGGCCTACGGCCAGACCTGGCGCTCGAAGATGCGCGATGCCGCGCTGCGCCAGCGGGTCAAGACCAATGTCCATGCACCCGGCGAATTCCGCGCCGAAACCGTGCGAAACCTCGACGCCTGGTACAAGGCGTTCGACGTGCAGCCGGACGCCAAGCTGTACCTGAAACCGGACCAGCGCGTACAAATCTGGTGATCCATGGCGCGACGTGGCCCGGAGCATACAGCCGTCCAATACCCTCGGGTCCCGCGCGCGCTACGCGCGGGCAGCCTGACGTGGTAGCGTAAGCGCCCCTTGTGCCGCAATCGGAGTGAAGCCCATGTTCGTTCGTGTGTTCCTCTGCGCTTTGCTGATCGGTGCCGCCGGCGTTGCCAGCGCCCAGACCCAACCCGCGACCGCACCGCAGAAATCCCAGGCGCGGCAACTCACCCCCCAGCAGCGCGAGGCGCTCCAAAAACAGAATCAGGTACTGGTCCAGTACGCCGACCGGATCGTCGCCATGATCGACAATGGCCAGGCTGGGCAGGTCTGGGACCAGGCCTCGGACGTGGCCAAGAAATCGGTGCCGCGCGACCAGTTCATCAATACCGTCCGATCGGACCGCGCCAAGCTCGGCACCATGAAGTCGCGCAAGGTCGCCGTCGTCACCCATACCCTCTCCAAGGGCGACGGGAAATTACCGGCCGGCCAGTATGTCAACATCAACTACGCCACCGAGTTCGGCAGCGAGTCCAAGCCGACACGCGAGCTGTTGTCGTTTCACCTCGACAGCGACAGGAAATGGCGTTTGTCCGGCTACACGGTGCACGCCACGGAAAATACCGCGGCCCGCAAGTAAGCCGGCTGCGCGAACAGCGCCGGGCCCAGGCAATGCCGGCCCGGCGAGCCGCGTGAGCCGTGTGAGCCGCGTCTCTCGGCGGCGGGCGCCTGCGGCATTCACGGCATCCCTCGAACCAGCGTTGCGCGTGACGCCTTGGCCGACTTCGCACGGCCGGCGGTGCAGCGCATGATCTCGTGCTTTCCCACGCGATTGATCCTGAACCTGTTCGCAATGAACGGCATGTGACCGGGGTACGCGGGCATGTGGTTGCGGTACGGTGACCCGCGCAGCGCGATGATCGTGCCTTCGTCGTTCCGGGCGAGCTGCCGCGCGGTGCGACCCACCCTTGGAGAGGTTGCCGCATGTCCAGAATCATCCA
>JBOHYO010000291.1:0-8555 GCA_050737935.1 Rhodanobacteraceae bacterium | reverse complement strand
GCCGACGATGGTGTCCTCGATCCATTCCTTGGACTCGAGCTCGCCCTTCGGGTGACTCGGCCGTCCATGGCACTCGCCCTTCGGGTGACTCGGCCGTCCATGGCACTCGCCCTTCGGGTGACTCGGCCGTCCATGGCACTCGCCCTTCGGGTGACTCGGCCGTCCATGGCGCTCGCCCTTCGGGCCGGCTTTGCCGTTCGCGTTTGCAATCCTGCAAACGTAGTCGTTTCACTCCATCCGCGCTACGCGTCTGTTGCAATTGCGAGTTGCCGGCTGACAGCTCTGTAGCCCGGATGAAACGAAGTGCAATCCGGGGACGCCATCCAAGCTACGCGTCTGGTCCCGATTTCGCCGTGCCGGCGGCCAGCATCCGCGTCAGGATCTCGGTGAGATCTGGCGAGTGGCCGCCGCGCGCCAACAGTTCGTGCAACGCGCCCTGCGCGGAAGCGCGGCGGCCCGGTTCCAGTCGCGGCCAGTCCTCGAACGCCTTGGCCATGCGCGCGGCGAGCTGCGGATTCCTCGCATCGATTTCGGCCAGCTTGCCTGCAAACCAGCGATGGCCGGCGCCGTCGGGCCGATGGAACGCGACCGGATTGGCGCGCGCGAAGGCGCCCAGCAGGGCATGCACCCGGTTCGGGTTGGCCAGCGCGAAAGCCGGGTCGGCTTCGAGTGCCTGCACGCGCCCCAAGGTGTCGTGGACGGACACGGTCGCCTGCAGCGAGAACCACTTGTCGAGCGTCAGCGCGTCGCCATCGAAGCTTTCCCGGTACAGGTGCAGCGCATCGCCGGCCTGGGGCGCGCCACGACGCACCAGCGTTGCCAGCGCCGCCAGCCGATCGGTCATGCCACGCGCATTGCGGTATTGCGCGAAGGCGAGTTCGGCGCCGTGCGGCGGGTCGAGCCGCGCAAGCAGCGACAGCACCCGCGCCTTCAGGCGCCGGCGTGCTGCGGCGTCCTGATCGAGCGCGCCCGACTCGTCCGCGTGGAGTTCGCGATACGCCGCGGCCAGCGCGTCGCCGAGCCGCCCCGCCAGCACATCCTCGAGCGTTTCGCGCGCGGCGTGCACGGCATCCGGATCGAATGGCGCACGGCGCACGCCGAGCTCGGGTTCCGACGGCAGCGTCAACAGGTCCGCGAGCAGCGCCGGGTCGATCGAGCCGGTGCGCGCAGCAAACAAGCGGGCCAGCGAATCCAGCCACGCATCCATTGCAGGGTGTTCGCTCTGGCCCGCCAAGGTCTCGTCGAAGGCCCGGCAGGCGAGTTCCTGTGCAGCGTTCCAGCGGTCGAAGCCTTCGGTTTCGTGGCCCAGCAGCAACGCAAGTTGCCGGGCGGTGTAGTCGTACGTCACGCGCACCGGGGCGGAGAAGCCGCGGCACAACGAAGGCGTCGGTTCCGATGCGACGTCCGCGAATACGAACTGCTGTTCGGCACGATCGAGTTCCAGCACGTGGGCGGTCGAAGCCTCGCGGTTGCCACCGTCGATGCGGCACGCCAGCGTCGCGCCATCGCTCGCGAACAGTGCGACGCGGACCGGAATGGGAAGCGGCCGCTTGTGCGGCTGTCCCGGCGTCGGCGGCGTCCGCTGCGCCAGGGTCAGCGTGTAGCGTCCGGCTGCTGCGTCGTAACGGCCGCTGGCATGGACCTCCGGCGTACCGGCCTGGGCATACCATGCGAGGTACGGGGCAAGGTCCACGTCGTTGGCTGCGCCGAGTGCCGCGAGCAAGTCCTCGATCGTGACCGCCTGGCCATCGAAACGGGAGAAATACAGATCGGTGCCACGCCGGAAGCCCTCCCGCCCGAGTTTGCCCGCGAGCATGCGGATCAGCTCGGCACCCTTCTCATACACCGTCGCGGTATAGAAGTTGTCGACCGCCTGGTACTCGACGGGGCGAACCGGATGCGCGAGGAGGCCAGCATCTTCGGCAAACTGCGCGCGGCGCAGCGTGGATACGTCCTCGATCCGTTTCAGCGCGGCCGAGTGCATGTCCTCGCAAAACGAATGTTCGCGGAACACAGTGAAGCCTTCCTTCAGGCTCAACTGGAACCAATCACGGCAGGTGACGCGGTTGCCGCTCCAGTTGTGGAAATACTCGTGTCCGATCACCGCCTCGATGCGGCGATATTCGTCATCCGTGGTGACGTGCGGGTCGGCCAGAAGGTACTTCGAGTTGAAGATGTTGAGACCCTTGTTCTCCATCGCGCCCATGTTGAAGTCGTCGGTCGCGACCACGTTGAACACCGGCAGGTCGTAATTGCGGCCATACGTGCGCTCGTCCCAGCGCATCGCGCGTTCCAGTGCGTCCATCGCGTAGTGGCAGCGATCGATCGCGCCGGCCTCGGCCCACAGGCACAGGGTGACATCGCGGCCGTCGGCGGTGCGGTAGGCGCGTTCGATCTTTTCCAGGTGCCCCGCGACCAGCGCGAACAGATAGCTGGGTTTCGGATGCGGATCGACGAAGCGCGCGTAGTGGAGACCACCGTCGAGATCGCCGGATTCCATGGGCTCGCCGCCCGCCAGCAATACGGGAAACCGGTCCCTCGGCGCGCGCAGGGTGACGTCGTAACGCGCAAGCACGTCGGGACGGTCGGGGAAGAAAGTGATGCGCCGGAAACCCTGCGCCTCACACTGGGTCAGCAGGAATCCACGCTCACGCGAGCCGGAAAGGTACAGGCCGGACAACTGGCTGTTCCGCGCCGGGTCGATCCGCACGTCCAGTTCCAGCGTGCTGCCGTCGCGTGCGCTCGGGATGGTCAGGCCGCTTTCATCGAGGGCGTATTCCTCGTCGCCGAGCTTGCGGCCATCCAGACGGGCTTCGATGAGTTCCACATCCTCGCCATCGAGATGCAATGGCTCGTCGCTATCGCGCGCGAGGGCCAGCTTCGAGCGCACGATGGTCTCGCTGACGCCCAGGTCGAACACGAGCTCGACGTGGGTGACCCGCCAGGCGGGCGGGCGGTAGTCGGCGAGGCGGATGGTTTCGGCGGCTTCGGCCTTGGCGCGCGTTTGCGTATCCATCAAGGTATTTTATCAGCGCATGTTGGCGGACATGCCTTTGGTGCATGGTGCGGTACGCACCATGCGTGCGACAGCGTAAGCCGGTGTAGGAGCGCGCCATGCGCGCGACAGGTCTTGCCTCAGCCTCGCTTGCTGCTTGCGGATGTGGTTCACTCCTGCGCCGACGACGGCGGGTGTGCGAGGATGCGCCAATCATGACCTTCATCGTCGCCCCGGCGTAGGCCGGGGCCCAGTTTGACGTTGTATCGCGGCCATAGGCCGCGCGCTCATTCCTTACTGGATACCGGCCTACGCCGGTATGACGAGCAAAGGCAGAGTTTCCTTGCGAGGCCCGGTCGTCTTGTCGGCGCTGGCGACCGGCGAAGGTGGCCTGTAAGGTTCGCGCAGCCATGCACGACTTCGTTCCGCCAACCCTTGCCGACATCCGCGCTGCCGCCGCGCGGATCGCGGCGCACGCGCGGGTCACGCCCGTGTTGGGCAACGATGCGCTCGACGGCCTCGCCGGTGCGAAGTTGTTCTTCAAGTGCGAACACCTGCAACGCGGTGGTGCGTTCAAGTTCCGTGGCGCGTGCAATGCCGTGTGGTCGCTGCCGGGTTCGGAAGCACGGCGCGGCGTGGTGACGCATTCCTCGGGCAACCACGGCGCGGCGCTGGCGCTTGCCGCCGCGACGCGTGGCATTCCCGCGCACATCGTGGTGCCCGAAGGCGCGGTCGCGGCCAAGCTCGTCAACATCAAGCGCGCCGGCGGAATCGTCCACCGCTGCGCACCGACGCAGGCGGCCCGCGAAGAAACCTGTGCCAAGGTGCAGCGGGAAACCGGCGCAACGCTGGTGCATCCCTACGCCGATGCACGGGTGATCGCGGGACAGGGCACGGTGGTGCTGGAACTGCTGCAACAGGTATCCGATCTTGACGTGGTGGTCGCGCCGGTCGGCGGCGGGGGACTGATCTCCGGTTGTGCGATCGCGCTGCGTGCGTTGTTGCCGCGATGTGGCGTCGTCGGGGCCGAACCCGCCGGTGCCGACGATGCATTCCGGTCCCTGCAGCGCGGCCAACGCGTCACCGACGTGGTGCCCGACACCATCTGCGACGGCCTGCGCGCGACCATCGGCGCGCCGGACTTCACGCTGCTGCAAGAACATCACGTCGAAGTCGTTCCCGTCGCCGACCGCGATACGCTTGCCGCCATGCGCTTGCTATGGTCCGAATTGAAGCAGACCGTCGAGCCGTCGTCCGCCATCGTGCTGGCGGCGGTGCTCGCGCGACGCGAACGATTCGCGGGCAAGCGCGTCGGGCTGGTCCTTACCGGCGGCAACGTGGATCTGGACGCGATTCCGTTTGCTTGAGAGTGATCAGGTGAGGTACTGCTGGTGCGTGTCGGGGATGCACAATCCAATGACGTTGGCCGCATGAGCCGTTCACCGTTCGGCGCTGCGCGCCAGTAGGTAGCTTCATGCTACCTTTGAGCCCACGAGTGCAAGCGCCTGTGAGCGCGTAGAGCGGACAGGTCAGTCCACACAAAGGGCAAACTCGTCACGCGGTCGCAGGGGGCGTGGTCTTGCCATGCAACTCATTTCGTCATTCCCGCGAAGGCGGGGATCCAGTGGCTCTTGCGCGATCCGTAGATTTCAAAAGACAATGGATCCCGGATATCGCTTCGCGATTCCGGGATGACGAGCAAAACCAGAGGTTCCCTGACGCGCGCGGCTACTCCACGGTGACCGATTTCGCCAAGTTGCGCGGCAGCTCGACGTCTGGTCCGCAGAACCGGACGCCGTCCTCCATATAGGGCAAACTCATTTCGTCATTCACGCGAAAGCGGGACACTCCTAACTTACAAGGCAGGATGCCGGAGCGAACATGGGCGCAGCCGATGGCCCGAAGGGCGCGCCGCAGGAGCGGCACGTAATCCAGTGACTTTTACGCGATCCGTAGATTTCGAAAGACGCTGGGTTCCGGATATCGCTTCGCGATTCCGGGATGACGAGCAAAATCGGAAATTCCGCGACGCGGGTGGCTACTCCACGGTCACCGATTTCGCGAGGTTGCGTGGCTGGTCGACATCGGTGCCGCGCAGCACCGCGACGTGGTAGGCGAGCAATTGCAGCGGCACCGTGAGCACGGCCGGGGCGATGAAGTTGCCGCCCGCGTCGACGCTGACCAACTGACCGCGGCTGCCGCTCAATGAAACGTCGGCGCCCGAATCGGCGAACACGTACAACTGCCCGCCGCGCGCGCGAACCTCCTCGAGGTTCGACTTCAGCTTTTCGAGCAACTGGTTGTTCGGCGCGACCGCGATGATCGGCATGTCCTCGTCAACCAGCGCCAGCGGACCGTGCTTGAGTTCGCCGGCCGGATAGGCCTCGGCGTGGATGTAGGAAATCTCCTTGAGCTTGAGCGCGCCTTCCATCGCAACCGGATAGTTCGCGCCGCGCCCGAGGAACAACGCGTGGTGCTTGTCGACGAAGGCTTCGGCCAGTTTCGCGATCACGGGCTCGAGTTTCAGCGCATCGTCGAGCATGCGCGGCAGGCTCTCGAGCTCGGCGATCAGTTCGGCGAGCTTGTCGGCGGCGACGCCCTGGATGCGTGCGAGTTCCAGCACCAAAAGGGCCAATGCACTGAGCTGGGTGGTGAACGCCTTGGTCGATGCCACGCCGATTTCGGGACCGGCGCGGGTCATCAGCGCCAGGTCGGCTTCGCGCACCAGGCTCGACTCGGGCACGTTGCAGACCGCGAACGATCCGACGTATCCACGCGCGCGCCCCTCACGCAGGGCAGCCAGCGTATCGGCGGTTTCGCCGGACTGGGAAATGGCGAGGAACAAGGTGTCGTGCATCACCACCACGTGGCGGTAGCGGTATTCGCTGGCCACTTCGACGGTGCAGGGAATCCCGGCGATGCCTTCCAGCCAGTACCGGGCCACCATGCCGGCGTGGTAGCTGGTGCCACAGGCGACGATGTGCACGTGCCGGACCCGCTGCAACAGTTCGCCTGCATCCACGCCGAAGATGTTGGGAAGCACGTGGCCATTGGCGATCCGGCCTTCCAGGGTGTTGGCGACGGCGGTCGGCTGCTCGAAGATTTCCTTCAGCATGTAGTGGCGGAAGTCGCCGCGCTCGACGGCGTCTTGCGACATGTCGCTTTCGCGGACGCGGCGGGTCACCGGTTGACCCGTGGCGTCCCGGATCGCCAGTGAATCGGCGGTGATCTCGACCGTGTCGCCCTCGTCGAGGTACACGATGCGGTTGGTCACCTGGATCAGCGCCTGCACGTCCGAGCCGAGGAAGTGCTCGCCGATCCCGACCCCGACGCACAGCGGACTGCCGCGGCGCGCGCCAACCACGTGCCCCGGGAAACCGGCATGGATCACGGCGATCGCGTAGGCGCCGCGCAGCCGGCGGGTGGCCGCCAACACTGCATCGCGCAGGTCCTTGCCGTCGGCCACCAGCTTGTGCACGAGGTGCGCGATGACTTCGGTGTCGGTTTCCGACGTAAACGCGTAGCCGGCCGCGGACAGCTCGGCGCGAAGCTCCGCATGGTTCTCGATGATCCCGTTGTGGACCACCGCCACGGTGTCGCGCGAGAGGTGCGGATGCGCGTTGGCTTCATTGGGAGCGCCGTGGGTGGCCCATCGGGTATGCGCGATCCCGGTGCGCCCGTGGGCGGGCGCCGCCTGCCACAGCGCGTCGAGCGCGGCGACCTTGCCCGGCGTCCGCAGCCGGGTCAGCCGGCCATCGTCCAGGACCGCGAGGCCGGCCGAGTCATAGCCCCGGTATTCGAGCGCGTGCAACCCCGCGAGCAGGATCGGGACGACGTCACGTTGGGTGCAGCCGGCGACGATTCCGCACATGATGGAGTTCGATTGGGTGGGGTCCGCAAAGATACAGGGAAGCGTGCCCTCGCAAGCAGCGCGTTCAGCTTTTTCGGGGCGCGCTTCTTGCAATGCCCTTTGGTTAAGGTTCAGGCAAAAACTTGATCCGCGTCACATTTGTGGTATAAGAACCGTCCCACTCGCGAACCGGGCTGACCACCGACGCAGGGCACACAACAAGGAAGGGGGCATCGACATGTTTCGATTGTTCCGACAAAGAGCACTGCACTGGCAGCTGTTGTTGGTATTGGTTGAGTTCGGAATCCTCACCGGTGGCGTATACGCAGCGGTGTTGCTGCGCTTTTGGGGAGATGCCGACACCCAGGCCGCGTTCAGCCAGGTGTTGCATTGGCGCGCGCCCCTGTTGGCCGTGATCGTAATCCTGGCGATGGCGTCGCTCGGGCTCTACCAGATCCACTTGCGGGCCGGATGGCTGGGTCGGCTCAGTCGGCAGGGCGTCGCGTTCGTGCTGGGTGGCGTCGCGCTAACCGTCTTGTACTACGCCTTCCCCGATGCGTATCTCGGCCGCGGGGTGCTCGCCTTCGCGTTGGTGTTCGGGTATTTCGCCGTCGCGCTTTGGCGGGTGTTGTTCCTCGGCTTCGTCGATGCCGATTTGTTCAAGCGTCGCGTGGTGATGCTGGGCGCCGGCGAACGCGCTGCGGCCGTGGCCCGCAAGATGCGTCGCAGGACCGACCAGCGCGGATTCAAGATCCTGGGGTTCGTTCCGGTCGGTACAGATCCAGTCAGTGTGCCGGCGACATTGTTGCTGCATCCGGAAGGCCCGCTGTGCGGATGGGCCACCAAGCTCCGTGTGGACGAAATCGTGGTGGGGCCAGACGACCGCCGGGGTACGCTGCCGGTTGAATCCTTGCTCGAGTGCAAACAGCGCGGGCTGGCCGTCACCGAGCTGGCCGAGTTCTTCGAACGCGAGGCCGGCACGATCAAGATGGACCTCACCAATCCCTCGTGGCTGGTGTTCTCCAACGGCTTCAATACCTCGCCGGTACGTCGCACGATCAAGCGCGCCTTCGACATGGCGATCTCCCTGCTGGTGTTGGTCGTGACGTGGCCGTTGATGCTGCTGACGGCGTTGGCCATTCGGCTCGAGTCGGGGCGTGGCGCGCCGATCCTGTACCGGCAGGAACGGATCGGCGAATACGGCAAGCGATTCGACGTGATCAAGTACCGCAGCATGCAAACCGACGCGGAATGCGATGGCGTTGCGCGCTGGGCGACCAAGGACGACCAACGCGTCACCCGGGTGGGGCGCTTCATCCGCAAGGCCCGCTTCGACGAGTTGCCGCAATTGTGGAACGTGCTGCGGGGTGACATGAGCATCATCGGTCCGCGCCCGGAGCGACCGCAATTCGTCGACGACTTCAATACCCGCATTCGTTATTACCCGTTGCGGCACTGCGTGAAACCCGGCCTCACCGGCTGGGCCCAGCTTCGCTATCCCTATGGCTCGTCGCTCGAGGATGCCGAGGAAAAGTTGAAGTTCGACCTGTTTTACGTCAAGAACCACAACTTCGTGTTCGATCTGGCCATCCTGGTGCAGACCGTGGAAGTGGTGCTGTTCGGACGCGGCGCACGCTGAAATCCCAAGGAGAAAGACAAGTGAAACCGCAACCACGAAACTTCGTCTTGTGGCTGATCATGGCGGCGGGT
>JBOHYO010000290.1:0-4746 GCA_050737935.1 Rhodanobacteraceae bacterium | reverse complement strand
GGCTTGGTCGAATGCGCGGAACCCGACCGCGCTCCACCGCGGGCGCGGGAAGGCGCCGCCCCCATCCTCACCGACGACCAGGCCGACGCGCTCGCCGAGATCCTGTCCGCGGGCACCGGCTTTCATCCGTTCCTCTTGCAGGGCGTCACCGGCAGCGGCAAGACCGAGGTTTATCTGCGTCTGACCGAGCGTGCCCTCGCGGCCGGCAAGCAGGCGTTGTGGCTGGTTCCGGAGATCGGCCTGGTGCCGCAGGCGCTCCGACGGCTGCGCGCGCGCTTCGATGCGCACGTCGCAGTGCTGCATTCGAACCTCGCCAACGGCGATCGTGCCCGCGCTTGGCTGGATGCGCATTCCGGCACCGCGGCAATCGTCCTCGGCACGCGCTCTGCGGTGTTCGCGCCGCTGCCCCGCCCGGGACTGGTCGTGGTGGACGAGGAACACGACACCTCGTACAAGCAACAGGAAGGCTTCCGCTATCACGCGCGCGACTTCGCGCTGGTGCGCGCCCAGTCCCTGGGCGTGCCGATCGTGCTTGGCAGCGCGACGCCCTCGCTGGAAACGTTGGCGAACGTGGAGGCCGGGCGCTACCGGCGCGTGGCGCTGCGCCGGCGCGTGCAGTCGCGGCCTCCCTCGCCCGTGCACGTGCTGGACTTGCGCGGCCTCAAACTCGCGCACGGCCTGTCACCGGCACTGCTGGAAGCGCTCGACGCCACGATCGCGCGCGGAGAGCAGGCGCTGGTGTTCAGGAACCGGCGCGGATACGCCCCGGTACTCTTGTGTCACGCCTGCGGCTGGCACGCGGCCTGTCCACGGTGCGAAAAGCCGTTGACGCTTTATCGTGGCCGCCGGCAACTGCTTTGCCATCATTGCGGGCACACCGAACCCGCGCCCGGCCAGTGCCCCAACTGCCACGCGGCCGCACTGGTTCCGCAGGGGCACGGCACCGAACGGCTCGAAGAATCGCTGACCGCGCGCTATCCGGATGTGCCGGTGTTGCGCGTCGACCGCGACAGCACCCGTCGCCGCAACGCGTTCGACAAATTGCTGGACAAGCTTGCCGACGGCGCTCCCGCGATCCTGGTCGGCACCCAGATGCTGGCCAAGGGGCACGATCTGCCCAACCTCACCACCGTCGCGATCGTCGGCGTGGACGAGGGCCTGCACAGCGTCGATTTCCACGCGGGCGAGCGGCTCGCGCAATTGATCGTGCAGGTCGCGGGCCGCGCGGGGCGCGCCGACAAGCCGGGCACGGTCTGGCTGCAGACCCACGAGCCTTCGCATCCGCTGCTGGCGACCCTGCTCAAGGGCGGCTACGGCGCCGCGGCGGCACTGCAGCTCGGCGAACGCTTGGCGTCAGGCCTGCCACCGTTCGGCCATCTCGCCCTGCTGCGCGCGGAAAGCCGCCAGCGCGACGTGCTAGGCGGGTTCATGGCTGCCGCGCGCGACGCCGTGGTTCATCCCCGCGAGGCGCAGCAACGGGAGAACGTCGTCCGCATCAACGGGCCGGTCGCGGCACCGATGCCGCTGCGCGCCGGACGCCATCGCGCACAACTGCTGCTCGAATCACCGCAGCGCACGTCATTGCGACAGGTGCTCGCAACATGGCTGCCCGCGCTGCACGCCCTGCCGCGGCCACGCGACCTGCGCTGGTCGATCGATATCGATCCGGTGGATTTGTATTGAAGCATGTAGGTTGGGCTGAACGCAGAGGCCCAACGTTGTCGCACAATGACGTTGGGCTTCGCGTTGCTCAGCCCAACCTACAAAAGCAGAACGGCCGCACAAGGCGGCCGTTCTGCTTTCTCTTGAACAAACGCTACGCCTAACCCGCAAACGCTCCACGCATCTTCTTCATCGCGTTGGCTTCGAGCTGGCGGATGCGTTCGGCCGATACGCCGTAGTCGTCCGCAAGATCCTGAAGGGTGGCCTTGTCTTCGGCCAGCCAGCGGCGGCGGATGATGTCCTGGGTACGGTCGTCCAACTTCGCCATTGCGTGCTGCAGGGTGTCGAGCTGGTGCTCTTCCTGATCGGCGTCGGAGACCTGCAGGTACGGATCGGCGCCGTGGTCCTCAAGGTACGCGACTGGCGCGGGCGGCATGTCGTCGTTGCCCTCGACCGGCGGATCGAAGCCGACGTCGCGGCCGGAAAGACGCGATTCCATTTCCAGCACGGTCGCTTCCGGCACGCCCAGATCCTTTGCCACCGTGCGCACCTCTTCCATGTTCATCCAGCCGAGGCGCTTCTTCGACTTGCGCAGATTGAAAAACAGCTTGCGCTGCGCCTTGGTCGTGGCGACCTTCACGATCCGCCAGTTCTTGAGGATGAATTCGTGCATCTCGGCGCGTATCCAATGCACCGCGAAACTCACCAGGCGAACGCCGTGATCGGGGTCGAAACGCTTGACGGCCTTCATGAGCCCGATGTTGCCTTCCTGGATCAGGTCGGCGAGTTGCAGGCCATAGCCGTTGTAGCCGCGCGCGACGTGCACCACGAAGCGCAGGTGCGACATCACCAGCGTGCGGGCAGCGTCAAGGTCGTCGCCGGTGCGAAAACGGCGCGCGAGATCGCGCTCCTCGCTCGCTTCCAGAACCGGTATCCGATGCACGGCGCCGATGTAGGCATCGAGGCTGCCTACCATGCTCGGAATCGGAAGATTGTTGGCCACCAGGGCTTCACTCATGGTCGTACCCCTAATCGTTGGTTTGCACTCTAGCAATTCGATTGCCAAATTCCCGTCAAGGTTCCCTGTACGTTCCCTGAGGGAACGTCCATGGTCATCGCTGCTTCAGGGAGTAATTATACCAATCAGTTCAGGAATTACAAACCGCCGGAAGTCATGTCCTTTCCAACGCGCTGCGCGATGGCAGCGACCAGTCGATCGGCGACTGGCCCTTCCTCTCAAGGTACTGATTGGCCTCGGAAAAATGTTTGCACCCCATAAAACCCCGATGGGCCGACAGGGGAGATGGGTGCGGTGCCTTCAGGATGCAATGCCGCCGCGGGTCGACCAGCTTGCCCTTGGCCTGGGCATAGCTGCCCCATAGCAGGAACACCAGGCCCTCACGCTCCCGATTCAGTTCCTCGATCACCCGGTCGGTGAAGCCTTCCCAGCCCTTGCCCTGGTGCGAACCCGCCAGCCGCGCCTGCACCGTCAGCACCGCGTTCAGCAGCAACACGCCGCGTCGCGCCCATGGCGCGAGGCAGCCGTGGTCGGGCCGCGGAATGCCCAGGTCGCTCTCGATTTCGGCGAACACGTTTTGCAGCGAGGGCGGCGGCGGCACGCCCGGCCGCACCGAGAAGCAGAGCCCGTGCGCCTGCCCCGGGCCGTGATAGGGGTCCTGGCCGAGGATCACCACCTTGACGGATTCGAAGGGCGTGGCATCGAGGGCCGAGAAGATTTCCGGTCCGGGCGGATAGACGTGCATGCCCGCGTGCTTCTCGGCCCGCAAGAAATCCCCCAGCGCGTGCATGTCGGGACGATCGAAGTAATCGCCCACCCGCGCTTTCCACGACGCTTCAAGTTTCAGACGTTCGTCAGCCATCGTGTCACAGGGTCGCCAAGAACCATTCCGCAAATGAACGCGAATACACGCTAATGAAGCAACCTTGGTTCTGTTTCTCGTTGCGTTCTTTTGCGACGCGCAACTGAAATATCGGAGAGTAGCCCGGATGAAGGTGCGCAGCACCGCAATCCGGGGGCGTCATCGCGAAGCGCCCCGGATTCCGCTTCGCTTCATCCGGGCTACGCACTGCGTTCATTGGCGTTCATTCGCGGACGATGTTGCTGTTGATTCGCGCGACCTTTGCACGACGCGCAACTGGAACATCAGCTTGGTCATCAGCAGGCGTTCCTCGACCGGTTTTTCGACCAGGTCGTTGGCACCGGCCTTCAGCAGCGCGGCCTGGTTGGCGGGATTGCCGTCGCCCGTCATCACCAGCACCGGTAGCCGGCCTTTGCCGAGGTCGCATTCGAAACGGATCCATTCCAGCAAGTCGCCACCGGACATCTCGCCCTTGAGGCTGACGTCCGTCAACACCAGGTCCGCGCCAACCTCCCCGCGCTCGCGTGCGCTTGCCAGGAACTCGACCGCCTCCTCGGCGCTGCCGGCGAGGTGCACGGTCAGCCCGTAACGTTGCAACATGCGACTGGTGGCCATCGCCACCACGCGGCTGTCCTCGACGTAGAGCACCGTGCCTTCCGCGTGATCCTGCGGGACCACGTAGCCGCGGATGAACTCCGCCAGCGCGGCGTAGCCCGCGGCCTTGTCGAAATAGTCGGTGATCTCGTCGCCGATCTGGCGGTTCTGCACACGCTCCTCGACATCGCCCGACACCGCAATGATCGGAATGTAGGCCTGGGGCGCGTGCTCGCGCACGTATTTCGCCAGCGTCGAACCATCCATGTCCGGCAACCGCAGCGCGATCGTGACGAGATCGATGACTCCCTCGTGCAGCGCCTGCTGCGCCTCGCTGCCGCGGGCGCAGGTGATCACCGTCGCACGCGGCAGATTCTCTTCCAGCACCCTCGCGATCAGCGTGCGCGCCACCTTGGAGCCGTCGACCACCATCACGCGGGGATTTTCGCTTGCGAGGTGGCGGAGGACGTCGGTCATGCTTTCTGCAAAACGGGGTCAGGTTCACTTTTCATGTCAGAGGGACGCGCCAAGGGCACAGGTCAAAAGTGAACCTGACCCCATTCTTCAGGCCGTGGTCCGCGCCAGGTGCGTGCTGCTCGCGATCCATGCC
>JBOHYO010000289.1:0-11700 GCA_050737935.1 Rhodanobacteraceae bacterium | reverse complement strand
CGCCTGCCGAGGTATGCGAACCGGTCGGCTGCCTCGAATGCCGCAAGACCGGGTTCCTCGGTCGTACCGGCATCTACGAAATGATGACGATCACCGCGCGGTCGCGCGGAATGATCACCGCGCAACTCGACCTGGACACCTTCTCGCGCTTCGCGCTCGAGGACGGCTTGCAGCCGCTGCGCATTTCCGCGGCGACCCAGGTGCGGCGAGGCCTCACCACCGTCGCGGAAGTACTCTCGGTATTGCCGGCGGGGGAATGACGGCGTTTCCGCTCGCTGACGCGAGCGGGATCGCGCACAAGGCGCGCTCCTACAAGTAAGCGTCTGGTAGGAGCCGGCCTGCCGGCGACCACAAAACCCAGCATCAGGAAAGTTGGGGTACATTTGTGCTTCGCACAAAACAACTTCGAGCTGACGCAATGCGACCCTTGTTGCTGATCCAGACCGGCGAAGCGCCGGAATCCATCCATGCCCGGTTCGGCGGTTTCGCGGACTGGTTCCGGGAGGCGATGCGCGTCGATCCCGCCCAGGTGCAGGTCGTGCGGGTCGATGAAGGCGCCGCGCTGCCCACGCCAGACTCGATTGCCGGTGCGGTGATCACGGGCTCGGCGGCGATGGTCACGGAGCGCGCCGACTGGAGCGAGCGCACGGCCACCTGGATCCGGGATGCCATGGATGCCGATACGCCCTTGTTCGGCGTGTGCTACGGCCACCAGTTGATGACCCATGCGTTGGGCGGCACGGTCGGCTGGCTGCCCGCGGGCCGCGAGATCGGGACCCACGCGATGACCCGTCGGGCTCGCGGCGGCGGCGACTGGCTCGACGATTTGCCCGAAACGTTTCCTGCGCATGCCACCCACCGGCAGGCGGTGCTGGAGCCGCCGCCCGGCGTCGAAGTGCTCGCGTCCTCCGATCTCGATCCGTACCAGTTGCTGCGCTACGCGCCGCATGCGGTGTCGACGCAATTCCATCCCGAATTGACCGCCGCGGCGATGCTTGCCTACATCGATGCGCGCGCCGACGTACTGCGGGACGAAGGCGTCGATGCCGCTGCGTTGCGCGCCGGCGTGCGCGAAACCGAGGCGGCACGCGCCTTGCTGGAGCGGTTCGCACAGGCGGCGTTGTCGCGGCGGCGTGACGAAGAGCAGACACTCCAGTCATAGTGGCTTTTGTGAAAAGTCAGGCCATGGATGGCCGTTCTGGTATGCCGACCAAAGAACCAGGCAACGGCAGACGATATCGGTTTAAAAGGCGGCGATCAGGGACGATCGCAATCAATATGTCCTCTCGCGCAGGCGCCGCTCGACCGCACCGCGCGAGACCACCGCGAACAGGATGCCGAACCCGAATCCGGCAATGTGCGCCCACCACACGACCGTGCCGAAGCCCGGCCCGGCCCAGGTGAACAAGAGCTGCAGCAGCACCCACATCCCGATCAGCAGCGCCGCCGGGACCCGGATGAACTGGAGGTACAGGCCGAGCGGCAACACCAGGCCAAGGTGCGCGCGTGGAAACAGCGCGAGATAGGCCCCGAGGATGGCCGACACCGCGCCGCTGCAGCCGACGATCGGACGCAATTGCGCAGACAGCGTCCACGCACCGACCAGGTTCGCGAACGCGCCGCCCACCAGGAACAGCGCCAGGAACCGTCGGGAACCGAGTGCGCGTTCGGCCGGCAACCCGAAGATCACCAGGAACAGCATGTTGCCGACCAGGTGCAGCCAGTCCGCGTGCATGAACAGCGAGGTGAGCGGGCGCAGCCATAGCCAGCCTTCGAGGTATACGCCGCGGCCAAAGAGGTGCGCAGGCACCGTCCCCCAGTCGCCCAACATGAACTCGCGGGTCGCCGGCGAGGACAGCATCAACCACAGATAGCAGGCGACGCAAGTCACCACCAGGAGCGGCGTGACCCAACGCGGATGCGCTCGGCGCCGGCTGGGCACGTCGATGAACATGTGCGTACCTTAGCCGCGCGCCACCCCGGTGGCCACGGATTCGCCATTTTTCGCAGCCCTTACGAAATCCCTATCGGCCCGTCATGACCGTGTCTGCAGGCAGGGCTATAGTGCGTCCCCAGCCGCCCATGGGGTCCCGTCCCATCGACTACGAAGGAGGGCGCGCATGGTTGTCGAATCCAGCCGTACCCACGGCCCGTCATGGCAAGACCTGAAGCGGGCGCTGCGCGGCAAGTTGCTGCTTCGTGGCGACACCGGCTACGACGAAGGTCGTCGCGTCTGGAATGGCGCGATCGATCGTCGTCCTCCGGCCATTGCGCTCTGTCGGGATGCCCAGGACGTCAGCGTCGCGGTCAAATTTGCCGTGCGCGAGCGTGTGTCGATGACGGTGCGTGGCGGCGGCCACAACGTGGCCGGATTGGCAGTGCGCAACGACGCGCTGATGCTCGACCTGCGCTCCCTCAATCGCGTTGACGTGGATCCGCCATCGCGGACCGTGCGTGTCGAAGGCGGCGCCTTGTGGCGTGATGTCGATGCCGCGACGCAACCGCATGGCCTGGCCACCACTGGCGGGTTCGTTTCGACCACCGGTGTCGGCGGCTACACGCTCGGCGGCGGCGTCGGTTGGCTGATGCGGCGCTGTGGCCTGGCGATCGACAACCTGCTGGAGGCCGACCTCGTACTCGCGGACGGACGCACCGTCGTTGCCAGCGAACAACGGCACCCGGATCTGTTCTGGGGATTGCGTGGTGGCGCCGGCGGCTTGGGTGTGGTCACGCGCTTCACCTATCGATTGCATGAAGTGGGCGAAGTGTTTGCCGGCGTGATGTTTCATTCGCTGGACGTCGCGCTCGACTTGCTGCGCGCGTTTCGTGCGTTCACGCCCGGTGCGCCCGACGCGTGTACCGCGATGCTGGTATTCACGACCGCGCCGCCCCTGCCTTTCCTGCCGCCCGAAGTGCATGGCAAACGCGTGGTGGCACTCGCCTGGTGCTGGAGCGGTGACCCCTCACAGGGCGCCAAGGTCCTTGAGCCGCTGACCCGCCTTCGCAAACCTCTCGGCGAGCACGCCGGCGTGATGCCGTATGCGGCATGGCAGCAGGCCTTCGATCCCGCGGCACCGTCCGGCGATCACTACTACTGGACCACCTCCCAGTTCGACGCCTTCGATGATTCGTTGATCAATGCCCTGGTTACGCACGCGGCCGCACCGCCCGACCCGCTGTGCGAGGTGCATGTGCATCATCTGGGCGGCGCGGTGGCGGCGGTTTCGAACGACGCCACCGCATTCTCCTCACGCGACGTGCCGTTCTTCATCAACCTGATCGGCCACACCGGTGCCGGCGAGCGCTTCGCCGCCGTTCGCGATTGGGTGCGCGAGTCACGCACGGCGCTCGCACCTTGGGCGCGCGCAGGCATGCAGCCGAATTTCGCGGGCGACGCTGACGACCTGAAGTCGCGAACGCATGACGCGAACACCCAGGCCCGGTTGTCGGCACTGCGCACGCGCTACGATCCAGATGGATTGCTGGCTCCGGTACGTTCCGGCTGATCGGCGAACTCCATCAGCAGCGCACGCGCTTCCATCACGACATCTTCGAAACGCGCCGAGGCGCCGTCCGCCTGCGCCCGCTTGAATTCGGCGCCCAATGCCGCCTGCGCCTTCCGCTCAGCGATCTGCTGCGCCTTCCGCCACTGTTCAAACAGCGGCGCTCCGGTCCATTCCCGCACCCGAGCCGCAGCCGCGAGAAAGCGTGCAGCCTTCGCCGACTCGCCACGTTCGAGCGCCAGATAGGCCGTCCCCTCGACGCAACCCGCCACGCCGCGCCAGTTCTGAAACTGGGCAAACCATTCCAGATCAGCCAGCCAGTCCTGCGTCGCGCCCGTCAAGTCGCCGAGATAGAAGCGTTGCAGCGCCCGGTTGATGAGCGTGTAGGCCCACTGGAAAGAATTTCCTTGCAACAGGCAGTCCAATGCTTCGCTGATGCTCGCCTCGGCGCCACGATGATTGTTGTCCAGTGACTGCGCGATGCCGCGACCCAGCAAGGCGTTCGATCGCAACCACTCGTCGCCGCATGCTTCCGCCAAGGCAAGCACCGATTCCGCGCACGCTTCGGCCCCGGCGAAATTGCCGCACGTCGCGAGTTCGAAGGTCAGGATCGCTTCGCCCGCCGCCGCCAACCATGTGTCTCCCTGGCTTTTTGCCAGAGCAATGCCTTCGCGCAACCGCGGCGCGGCGCGCTCGTGCACTTTGGAGAAATGCAGCGCCACGCCGGCAGCTACCAACGCACGCGCGAGATGGCGCGAGGACGCATGACTCGCCTGCAGGGCCTTTTCCGCCCATTGCACCGATTGGTGATAATCGGTGCTGCCGCGGAAATACCAGCAAAGATTGCCGATGAGCGCCAGCGCGTCGTCAACGAGCCCTGGTTGCGTCAGCGCGAAATCGAACGCCGCATGCACGTTGTTCCATTCCCGCCTGACGCGTTCGAACCATAGCTGAAAGCGATTGCTGCGAATCTCCGCGTAGATGCGCTCCGTGAGCTGGACGAAATGGGCGAGGTGGGCCGTCCGCACGCGCACTTCATTTCCGCTGGCGGCCAGGTGCCCCTGTGCGAACAGCCGCACGCTGTCGAGCAGGCGATAGGAAGGCGGATTGGTGGCGGCATCGACGGTCAGCAGCGACTTGTCGACCAGTCCTCCCAGCAAGTCCAGCGTTTGCTCCTCACCCAGCTCGAACACCGCGCCAACCGCACTGGCGCCGCTGAGCGTGCACGTGCCCACGAAGACACTCAATCCGCACAGTAGCGATTGTTCGCGCTCCGACAACAACGCAAAACTCCACTCGATCAGCGCGCTCAACGTCTGATGCCGGGCCGGTCGGTTGGGATTGTCCTCGGACAGGCTGAGGAGGCGATCCTCCATTCGTATCAGCAATTGGTCCGGGCTGAGCAGGCGCAGGCGTGCAGCGGCCAATTCGAGCGCGAGCGGCAGCCCCGCGACCCGACGGCAGATCCCAGCGACCGTGGCTGCGTTGGCCAGCGTCAGCGTGAACCCGGATGCACATGCCTGGGACCGCAGCAGCAACAATCGCACCGCCGGGATCGAGGACAGGCAAGCGATCTGCTCATCGGTCGTCCATTCCCCTTGCGGTGGCACCTGCAATGGCAGCAATCCGTAGAGCGACTCTCCCGCGCAGTTCAGGCGCTGCTGGCTGGTCACCAGGATGTGCAAGTCCGCACAGGCCGAAAGCAGGCTTGCAACGGCCTTGCCCAGCGGCTCGGCGATGCGTTCGCAATTGTCGAACACCAACAGCACCTGACGCGTTTGCAGCAGCTCGCCCAGCCGTGCGATCAATTGGCCCGCGTCCGTCGTGGCATGGATGTCGAACATGCCGGCCAGCCACCGCACCAAGGCATCGCCATCGGTCTGGGGCGTGCAGTCGAACAGCCAAACGCCATCCGGGAAAAGCGACGCGACCGAGCGCGCAGTTTCCAGCGCGGCCTGGGTCTTGCCGAGGCCGCCTGATCCGGTGATCGTGACGAGGCGGTGATCTCCCAGCATCTGCTTCAGGGCCTCGATGTCGCTTTCGCGCCCGATCAGTGCCTCGGTGCGCTCGGGCACCCGCGCGCGGGCGGGCGGCGCGAAACGCAGCGCGGAAGCAAGTTTCTCCTGAACGTGCTTCAGCGGTGCGATGAAGCGATAGCCGAGGCCATGCACGGTCTGGATGCAGCGCGGGGCTTCGCTGTCATCGGCCAGCGCGCGCCGTAGCTGCGCGATGATGCGGTTGAGCGTGGCCGGGGTGACGAAACTGTGTCCCCACACCGCATCCAGCAATTGGTCGCGGGTCAGCAACTGGTCCGGATGAGCCAGGAATTCCAGCAACACCGCAAACGCCTTGGGCTCGACCGCGATGTCATGGCCGCCACGCAACAAGCGATGCGCGCCTGCGTCAATGGTCACGTCAGCGAAGGCGAACGTGCCCGTCCCCGCCGTTAGCCCGGCATATCCGTGCTTTTCCATGCCGCCGCGCGCTCCACGCGGATCACGTCAACGCCACTGCCGCACTCTCGTGATTTCCCTATCAAAACATCATGACTCGTTTGCCTGCCGGGCGCAGTTTATACCCCCGGATGACGGCGCATACCGCCACCCGCCAGGACAACCTTCTCGAGGAGAACGCCATGAATACCCGTTTGCAAGCATCCATTGCGATGGCCCTGATCGGGCTGTCCACCATCGCCGCGACCCACCAGGCCAAGGCCTGCGGCGTGAACCTGGTCAGGTCGGCCAACGGCCAATGGAAAATTGCCCCACCGGCGACGATGCCGGCTTCAGCCGCCAGGATGATGTTTTTGGCCTCCGCCCCGCAGACAAGGACGAGGACCATTCCCAATCCGCTGCAGTACCTCGAACCGGTTGCTGGGCTGTACGAGGTCACCTTGACCGCGGAAGGCAACGGCCCCACGGGCCTGCCGGATGGCGCGCCGGTGGATCACGCCTACGTGTCCTGGCTCGCGGACGGCAGCGAAATCATGAACTCGGGAAGGCCTGCGGGTGATGGCGACGTCTGCACGGGCGTCTGGGCACAAACGGGCGCGCGAACCTACGCGATCAATCATTTCATGCTGGCGTGGGCGCAAAATGTGAACGCCGACGGCATCGATATCGACAACACGTTCGTGGGGCCGGCGCACCTCCAGGAGACCATCACGCTGAGCAGGGATGGCAGTTCGTATACCGGCGCGTTCGTGCTCACCCAGTACGATCCGAACTACAACATCATTCTCCCTGGCGGTATCCCCATCAAAGGTACCGTGAGGGGAACGCGCAAAACCATCAGTTCACCGGTCACGTACTGATCACCGGGCGCGGAGGGGAAGTGGGCGACGAGGCGCGGCAGCTTGGCGCGCCTCGTCAGCGCGGTTCATTCGGTGGCGCGCAGGCGCACGCGCGCGAAATTGCGTTTGCCGACCTGCAGTACGCCTTCGAAGCCGGCCGCGAACACGCGCTGCGGATCCTCGGCCACCACGGCATCGATGCGCACCGCCCGCTCCTTCAACTTGCGATTCGCCTCCGAATTGCTGGAGGTCAAGCCCGCCGCGGTCAGAAGCGCGGGCAGACGCAAGCCTTCGGCCGGCACGCTGATCTCGTCCAGTGGCAATGACGAGGTATCGCCCTCGCCGCGCACCACCGCATGCCAGCCGGCGATGGCCTGTTCGGCATCGGCTGCACCGTGGAAGCGTGCGGCCAGTTCGCGCGCAAGCCTGAGCTTTGCATCGCGCGGATTCAACGCGCCGCTGGCGATGTCGCGCTTCATTGCGGCCAGTTCATCCAGCGACACGTCGAAGCTCAGCAGCTCGAACCAGCGCCACATCAACTCGTCGTCGATCTTCATGGTCTTGGTGACCATGTCGATCGCGGGCTCGTCGATGCCGATGTAGTTACCGAGCGACTTCGACATCTTCTGCACGCCGTCGATGCCTTCCAGCAGGGGCATCGTCAACACGATCTGCGGCGGTTGGCCGAAGTGTTCCTGGAGGCCGCGTCCCATCAGCAGGTTGAAACGCTGATCGGTGCCGCCGAGTTCGACATCGCACTCCAGCGCCACCGAGTCGTAACCCTGCACCAGCGGATACAGGAACTCGTGGATCGCGATCGGCTGCTCTGATTTGAAGCGCTTCGAGAAATCGTCGCGCTCGAGCATCCGGGCGACGGTGTGCTGGGCGGCCAGCCGGACCATGTCGGACGCATCCATCTTCGCGAACCATTCGGAATTGAAGCGCACCTCGGTACGCTCGCGATCCAGCACCTTGAATACCTGGCTCGCATAGGTTTCGGCATTGGCCTGCACTTCCTCGCGCGTCAACGGCTTGCGCGTGACGTTCTTGCCGGTCGGATCGCCGATCATTCCCGTGAAGTCACCGATCAGGAAAATCGCGGTGTGCCCCAAGTCCTGGAACTGGCGCATCTTGTTGAGCAGCACGGTGTGCCCGAGGTGCAAGTCCGGCGCGGTCGGATCGAATCCGGCCTTGATTCGCAGCGGGCGATCGAGTGCAAGGCGCGCCTTGAGCTCGTCCTCCTTGAGGACATCGACGGCGCCGCGGTGGATCAACGCCAGGGAATGGTGGTGGTCGGTCATCGGTGTTCCTGCAAAAGGGGGTGCTACCGGCAAAGAACGGGGACTGGTTCAACTGGCGAAAGTGACCTTGCGGTTAATTATGTGTTAATCGCAAAAGACCGTGCAAATACATGTGAAACAAGGCATTGACGCATCCTTCACGAGGCCGCTATGGTACGACCCGTTGCGCCTCTCCGCCCGCTTCCGGACCTCCCGATGGATCGCCGACTCCGTCGCGTCACCCCCCACGTTGTGCGTCGTCAGGCGATCCGTCGCAAGACCCGTCATTGTCATTCCCACTTCTATGCACGCTGCGCGCATTGGTCGTTCCACGCCGAAGCGCCGGCGATCGCGTTTCGCTGGGCGCGTGAACGCTGGGTGCTCGGTGGCGGCGCCTTTCTGCTCGCGTTGCTGACGGCGCTGGGCATTCCCGCCTGGGCCAGCGTGATCCGGCATGAAGCGGTGCAGCCCGTAACCAAGGAAACCCTGGCGTTGCAACTGCCGCCCGCCCCGAAGGAAACCGTGCGGCCTGCCGTCGCTTCCTGGAAAAGTGTGGAGGTCCAACCCGGTGAGACCCTCTCGGAGATTTTCCAGGCCCAGGGGTTGTCGTCCGCCAATCTCGCCAGCGTAATGGCCAGCGGCAAGGATACCGGCGCGCTCAAGACCCTCCACCCGGGCGACCAACTCGAGTTCCTGATCGGGGCCAAGGGGCAGCTCGATGGATTCCGCTACAGCCCCGACGCCGGCAGCCAGGTCACCTTGACGGCGCAGGCCGATGGCGGCATGCGTGCGCAGATCACCACGCTGCCGGTCGAACGGCGGATGCATTTCGCGCACGGCGTGGTGCAAGGCTCGCTGTTCGCCGCCGGGGAGAAGGCCGGGCTTTCGGAAACCATGGTGCTGAAGCTCGCCGACGTGTTCAAGTACGACATCGACTTCATCAAGGACCTGAAGCAGGGCGACCGCTTCACGGTCGTGTACGACGATGTCTACCGCAATGGCAAATACGCGCACGGCGGCGACATCATCGCCGCAGAGTTCTTGAACGACGGACATCGCTACACCGCGTACCGCTTCAAGCAGGACGATGGCAGCATCGCCTACTACAACCGGGAGGGACGGCCGTTGCGCAAGGCGTTGCTGCGCACCCCTGTCTCCTTCACCCGGATTTCCTCGCGGTTCGGCATGCGTGTGGATCCCATTCTCGACAAACGGCGGTTGCACGCCGGCATCGACTACGCCGCACCCACCGGCACACCGATTCATGCCGCCGGCAACGGCGTCATCGTCTTCCGAGGTCAGGCGCGCGGCTTCGGCAACCTCATCAAGGTCCGCAACACCCCGACGTACACCACGGGCTACGGCCACATGTCACGCTTCGCCAAGGGCCTGCACGTCGGCTCGCATGTGCAGCAGGGCGAAGTCATCGGCTACGTCGGTCAGACGGGTTGGGCAACGGGTCCGCACCTGCATTACGAGGTGTGGGTCAATGGCGTACCCAAAAACCCGTTGACGGTGACCATGCCCAAGCCGGAACCGCTCAGCAGCAAGCTGATGGCGGAGTTCAAGGCGCAGAGCGCACCGATGGTCGCGCGCATCCAGATGATCGACAACGCCACCCAGCGCCTGGCGCGGGTTGACAACAACCAAAGCGACGTGGCCACGACCAACTAGGCCGACGCGCCCTTGTCCGGGATTCGAGGCCGCGCAGGCTTCGCCGCGCGTTCAGGCGTGTACTCCACAGCCCTCGCCGTGCGTAATCCAACGATGTCTTGTCCGTCCGCCCGGCGCGAGGTGACCCGCTATCGCCATGCATGACCAGCGTCAGCGGCTGCCGTACCTCGGCCTGATTTCCGGCACCAGCGCGGACGGCATCGATGCTGCGTTGGTCCGCTTCGCACCGACGTTGGAAGTGCTCGTCGCACGCACGTTCCCCTATCCCGACGACCTGCAAAGGCGGGTGCTGGCGCTGGCCCGCAGCCGCGCCGAGGTCACCCTGGACGACCTGGGGCATCTGGATGTGGAAATCGGCGAACGATTCGCGGCGGCGGCATCGACGTTGCTGCACGACGCGGGCATTGCCGCCGGAGGCCTGGCGGCCATCGGCTCGCACGGCCAGACCGTATGCCACCGTCCGCACGGGCCGTTGCCGTTCACGCTGCAACTCGGCGATCCCAACGTGATCGCCGAACGCACGGGGATCGTGACGGTCGCGGATTTCCGCCGCGCAGACTTGGCGGCCGGGGGACAGGGCGCGCCCTTGCTGCCGGCGCTCCACGCAGCCGTGTTCGCCGATGCCACGATACCCCGCGCGGTTTTGAACCTGGGCGGCATCGCGAATCTCACGGTGCTGAATCCAGGCAAACCGGTGATCGGCTTCGACAGCGGCCCCGCGAATTGCCTGCTCGATGCCTGGTCGATGCGCGTGCGCGACACGCCGCGCGACGAGGGCGGTGCGTGGGCGATGAGCGGACGCGCGGATGGGGCCTTGCTGGAGCGCCTGCTGGACGATGCCTACTTTGCTGCGCCGCCGCCGAAGAGCACCGGCCGCGAATATTTCAACCTCGACTGGCTGGATGCACGTCTGCCCGCGGGGCTTGCTGCGGAGGACGTCCAGGCCACCCTTTTGCAAATGTCCGCGCGCTGCATCGCCGACGCCTTGCATGCGAGCGCGCCGGGCACGCGCGAGGTATACGCCTGCGGCGGCGGTGTGCACAACGGCGCATTGATGCAGGCGCTGGGCGCTGCGCTGCCTGAAGCGAAGCTCGACACCACCGCGGCGCTGGGGCTCGATCCCGATTTCGTCGAGGCCGCCGGCTTCGCCTGGCTGGCGCGCGCACGGCTGGAAGGGGTGCCGGGCAACCTGCCCAGCGTCACCGGCGCGCGCGGTCCGCGAGTACTGGGTGGCGTGTACGCGCCGGCGGTTCAGCGCGGCAACACAACAGGCATTGCGTAGAGCAGGGCGGGCATCGTCCATCGCTCCACCGTGAAACGCATGGCGGGTGGTGACCGCCCTGCGATTCGGGTGATCCGTGCTACCGCGGCCGCTCTTGTTCGACGCGCATGATCGCCCCGCGCATCGCGATCACCAGCAACAGCCCCGGGATGGCCGCCAACGCGGTAATGACGAAGAAATTCGACCAGCCAACCTGCGGAACCACCCACGCCGACAGCGGGCCCAGGAACACCCGGCCGATCGCGGCCAGTGCCGACAGCAACGCAAATTGCGTCGCCGAAAAGCGCACGCTGCACAGGGCCGTCAGCAGGACCACGAATGCCGTGCTTCCCAAGCCGCTGAAGAAGTTTTCGGCGCCCACCACCATCGCCAGGAGACGCACATCAGGTCCGCTTTGCACCAGGAAGATGTACCCAAGGTTGACCAGCGCCTGGCAGATGCCCAGCGCCAGGAGCGCCGGGAACAGGCGTATGCGGGTCACCACCCAGCCGCCCGCCATCGCACCGGCGAGGCCGGCAATCAGGCCGAATACCTTGTTGACGGTACCGAGTTGGGTCAGCGAGAAGTGGGGCACCCGCAACAGGAACGTGGTGGAAAGCGACAACGCGAATGCATCGCTGATCTTGTAGAGCACCATCAGCGCGAGCCACGCCAACGCAAGCCAGCCAT
>JBOHYO010000288.1:0-4070 GCA_050737935.1 Rhodanobacteraceae bacterium | reverse complement strand
ATGGAACCCGGAATCCAGCTTCTTGTGTATCAAAGGCTGGGAGCTGGATTCCGGGTTCTGCCCGCAAACAACGCGGGCAGCCCCGGAATGACGAGACTTTGTTGGATAGCTGGGATAGCGGTCTGCCGGATTACGCCGAACTGCACTGTCTTTCGGCCTTCAGTTTCCAGCGCGGCGCGTCGAGGGCGCGGGAATTGTTCGAGCGTGCCAAACGTCTGGGTTACCGCGCGCTCGCGATCACCGACGAGGCGTCGCTCGCCGGCATCGTGCGTGCGCTGGAAGCCTCGCGCAAAACTGGCGTGCGCCTGATCGTCGGCAGCGAAGTACAAGTCGAGGATGGGCCGAAGCTGGTGCTGCTGGCGCAGACGCAAGCCGGCTATTCGCGGCTGTGCCATCTCATCACGCTGGCGCGCCGGCGTGCTGACAAGGGCGAATACCGCTCATTGCGCGAAGACTTTGCGCAAGGCTGCAATGAAGGATTGCTCGCGCTGTGGTCGCCGGCGACTGACATCGACGAAGCGCACGGCACATGGCTGCGCGATCTTTTTCCGGAGTGCGCGTGGCTGGCGGCGGAACTCCATCGCGGTGCCGATGACGCGGCGCGGCTTGCACGCCTGCGCGAAGTCGGTGCACGCCTGCAACTGCCCCTGGTGGCTGCGGGCGACGTGCACATGCACGTGCGCCGCCGCCGCGCGCTGCAGGATGTGTTGACCGCGATCCGCCACAAGACCACCGTCGCCGAAGCAGGTCTACGCCTGTATCCCAATGGCGAACGGCACCTGCGTACGCGCGAGGCGCTCGCCGCGATCCATCCGCACGAGCTGCTCGAGGAAACCCTGCGCGTCGCGGACCTCTGCACCTTCCGTCTGGAAGAACTGCGCTACGAATACCCGCATGAACTGGTGCCGGCGGCGCACACGCCGACCACATGGTTGCGCAAACTCACCGAAGCCGGCGCGCGCACGCGCTGGCCGGACGGCATGCCAGACAAGGTGCGCGCACTCATCGAGCACGAACTCGCCCTCATCACCGAACTTCGCTACGAATCATATTTCCTCACCGTGCACGACATCGTGCGATTCGCGCGCTCGCGCGGCATCCTGTGCCAGGGCCGCGGTTCGGCCGCGAATTCCGCGGTGTGCTACGCGCTCGCCGTCACCGAGATCGATCCGGCGCGAATGAACATGTTGTTCGAGCGGTTCCTGTCGAAGGAACGCAACGAGCCGCCGGACATCGACATCGATTTCGAACACGAACGTCGCGAGGAAGTCATCCAGTACGTGTTCAAACGCTACGGCCGCGAACGCGCCGCGCTGACCGCGGTCGCGAGCAGCTACCGCGCCCGCGGCGCGGTCCGCGACGTCGCCAAGGCATTGGGGCTGCCGTCGGACCTGGTGGATCGACTGGCGCGTTGCATGGACTGGTGGAATGGAGCGGAGTCACTCGGCGCGACCCTGCGCGAGCGCGGTTTTGATCCGGATTCGCCGGTCCTGCGCAAGGTGGTGGCACTGACCGCGCAACTGATCGGCTTTCCGCGGCACCTGTCGCAGCATCCCGGCGGCTTCGTGATCTCCGAACACCCGTTGCACACGCTGGTGCCGGTCGAGAACGCGGCGATGGAAGATCGCACCGTGATCCAGTGGGACAAGGACGACCTGGACGTGCTTGGCCTGCTCAAGGTCGATTGCCTCGCGCTCGGCATGTTGACCGCGGTACGCAAGACGCTGGACCTGTTACGCGCGTCCGGCCGCCGCGATCTCACGATGCAGGACATTCCCGCGGAAGATACGGACGTGTACGCGATGATCGGCCGCGCCGACACCATCGGGGTGTTCCAGATCGAATCGCGCGCCCAGATGGCGATGCTGCCGCGCCTGAAGCCGAAGTGCTTCTACGACTTGGTGATCGAGGTGGCGATCGTGCGCCCCGGTCCGATCGTCGGCGACATGGTCCATCCCTACCTGCGCCGCCGCAATGGCGAGGAAGCAACCACGTATCCGTCCGAAGCCTTGCAGGCGGTATTGCAGCGCACCCTCGGCGTGCCGCTGTTCCAGGAACAGGTGATGCAGATCGCGATCGCTGCGGCGGGGTATTCGCCGGGCGAAGCCGACCAGTTGCGTCGTTCGATGGCGGCGTGGAAGCGCCACGGCGGACTCGAGCCCCATCGCGAACGGCTCGCCGCCGGCATGCTTGCGCGCGGCTACAGCCAGGCCTATGCCGATCATTTGTTCGAACAGATCAAGGGCTTCGGCAGCTACGGTTTCCCCGAATCGCACGCAGCGAGCTTCGCGCTGATTACTTATGTCAGTTGCTGGCTGAAATATCACGAGCCCGCGGCGTTCGCCTGCGCCGTGATCAATTCGCAGCCGATGGGGTTCTATTCGCCCGACCAGTTGCTGCAGGATGCGCGTCGCCACCGCATCCGGGTGCTGCCGGTGGACGTGCGCTACAGCGGCTGGGATTGCGCACTGGAAGGCCGACCGGCGGGATCGGCGCAACCGGCGATCCGACTGGGCTTCCGGATGATCCGCGGCTTTCGCGACGATGCCGCCGCGGCGATCGTGGCAGCGCGCGCCGGACGCGCATTCACCGATGTCGCCGACCTGTGCGCGCGTGCGTCATTGGATATTCGCCAGCGCACCTTGCTCGCCGACGCCGCGGCCTTGCGCGGACTCGCCGGCCACCGGCATCGGGCGCGCTGGGCGGTTGCGGGCGTAGAAACTTCACCGCCGCTATTCATCGATGCACCGGCCACCAGGGAAACCGCGATTACGCTGCCGCTGCCGACCCGTGCGGAGGAAGTCCGCACCGATTACGCGGTGACCGGCACCACGCTCGGCGCGCATCCGCTGTCCTTCCTGCGCGCGGTGCTGGCGCGGCGCCATTGCCAGCGTTCCGCGGAATTGAAGCGCTTCGCGCACGGCCAGCAGGTGCGCACGGCCGGGCTGGTCACGCTGCGGCAGCGACCGCAAACCGCGAGCGGCGTGATCTTCATGACCCTGGAAGATGAGGACGGCATGACCAACGTGGTGGTGTGGAACGATCTCGCACAGCGTCAGCGCCGCGAATTGCTGGAGTCGCGATTGTTGGCGGTGGAGGGCCGGCTGGAGAACCGCCACGGCGTGCAGCACCTGATCGCCGAACGCCTGCACGACTGGACCGCGCTGCTCGGCGCGCTCGATACGCGCTCGCGCGACTTCCACTGAGATGCCATGGGCCCTGTGTAGCCCGGATGAAGCGAAGCGGAATCCGGGTGGGCTCGCAGCGATCGCCCCGGATTCCGGCGCTACGCGCCTGCATCCGGGCTACAAATCTGACGCGGTTCAGTCAACCGGGGGCGGCGGACTGTGTCCGCCCTACGTGTTTACAACAAACCCTTCTTCGTGCCCGCGATCGAACGCAGGTCTTTCACCAGCTCCAGATACAGCACGTCGCGCCGATCACTTGGCGCGCGCAGGATCGCCGAGGGGTGCCAGGTCGCCATGCCTTGCGTGCGTTCGTCCCATTCGTGCCACCGACCGCGATCGCGGGTGATCCGGAACGCGTTGCCGAACAGGGTCTGCGCCGCCATCGCACCCAGCGCGACCACCCGCCGCGGCTGCACCCGTGCAAGTTCCGCCGCCAGCCACATCCGGCACGCCGCCTGCTCGGCGGCATTCGCGCGCTTGTGCAACTTGGCGGTGCCACGCGACTCGTACTTGAAGTGCTTCACTGTGTTGGTGAGGAACAGCGACTCCCGGTCGATACCCGCCTCCGCAAGGGCCCGGTCGAGCATGCCTCCGGCCGGACCGACGAACGGCAGGCCTTCGCGGTCCTCCTGCAGGCCCGGCTGTTCGCCGATCAGCATCACCTCGGCATGCGTGGGACCTTCGCCGAACACCGTTTGCGTCGCGCGCTTCCACAGCGGACAGGCGTGGCAGTCGCGCGCTTTCCGCCGCAGCGCGGCGACACTCCCGTCCGGTATTTCTTCGACAGGTTTCGCGAGCAGCGTGTCCATCGCCGGGCTCCATCCGTCCACTCCACGGCACCGTAGCGCAGGCCGCATGAAGACGAGATGGACGGCGCCGGCC
>JBOHYO010000287.1:0-6181 GCA_050737935.1 Rhodanobacteraceae bacterium | reverse complement strand
CACCGCTGGATGAAAATCCACGCCGCGATGGGCCTGGCTGCGGTGCAGGTACAGGGTCACGGTCAGGATGGTGAGTTGGGTCACCACCAGCAGATAGATGGTGATGGACAGCCAGCCAGCATTCGTCAGGCCGTTCGAGGCAAAATCAAGAAAAGTATCAAGCATCTTGGTCACGCGGGGAAGGGGAGCGGATAAGGGCAAACCCGCACCGAGGAGTCTAGGGGAGAACCCCGCTCGTCGCTACCGGCTTGCTAGAAGTATGTGATGGCGGTGACAATTCTTTCAATGCTTTTCACACCGATATAACGAAATGGCCGAAATGGAGGCGTTGCTGCAGCTCGACCGCATCAGCCGACGGCTTGGCGGACGCCCGGTCCTGCGCGAGGTGTCGTTCACGTTGCAGCGGGGCGAGGTGCTGGGCCTCCTGGGCGTGAACGGCGCCGGCAAGTCGACCACACTCGCGATCATCGCCGGAGTTCTGGCGCCTGATGCCGGCGCGGTGCGGATCGACGGGCGCAATGTTGCGGACGACGTCCGCGCCCCCCGCGGCCGCATCGGCTGGGTCCCCGAGAGCGTGCCGCTGTGGCCGGAGCTGACGGTGGTCGAGGCGCTGGACGGCACCGGCCGGCTGCGCGGGATGTCACGCAGTGAGCGGCGCGCCGCGATCGAACGCGAACTCGCGCGATTCGAACTTACGGGATTGGCGACGCGGCTCTGCGGTCTGCTGTCGCTGGGCCAGAAGCGCCGCGTGGGCTTGGCGCAGGCGCTGCTGCACGAACCGGATCTGCTGGTGCTGGACGAACCGGGCAATGGCCTCGATCCGGTACAGGCCTCGCAGCTGCGCGAATGGATCGCCAGCCTGTCGCCGAATCGCGGCATCATCCTCTCCAGCCACGATCTCGCGGAGGTCGAGGCGATGTGCAACCGGGTGGTGGTGCTGCACGACGGAACGGTGCGGCATGATGCGCCGCTCGCCGATGGGTCCGGAAGGCTCGACGCGCTGTTCCGCGCGACCGCCGGTACGCCCGCAGGCGCCGCCGCATGATCGCGCTCGCGATCGCGCGCCTCGACCTGAAGCGGCTCGCGGTGCGGCCGTTCGTGTGGGTGCTCGCCGGCATCGCGCTTGCGATGATGGCGTGGCAATTCCTGCTGGGGCTTTCCGCGTTCCTGCACGCGCAGCCGACGATTCCCGGCGCGGTCGCGGCGACCGGCTTCACCGACGGCGTGGTCGGACCGTACTTCCTGAATTACCTGCAACTGTGCCTCGTGATCGCGCCGCTGGTCACGATGCAGGCGCTGGCCGGTGATCGCGGCGCGCAACGCCTCGCCCTGCTCGGCGCCGCCGGCGCATCCGGTTTCCAGATCGTCGTGGGCAAATTCTTCGCGCGGCTGGTGTTCCTGTGGCTGCTGCTGATCGTCGTCGCGAGCATGCCGCTGGTACTCAGCGGTGCGACGCACCTGGACTGGGGTCAGTTCGGTGCGGGCTTGATCGCGACCGCGCTCTGCGTGGCGGCGCTGACGGCGATCGGGATCGCGTGCTCGGCGTTCGCCACCGAACCTGCGCTGGCCGCCGCAGCCGCGTTGCTGATCGGCGAAGCCCTGTCGTTGATCGACGCCGGCGTGCGCCTCGCGGGCGGCGGCGACGGCTGGCTCGGCTATCTCGCGCTGCACACCCACTTGGCGCCGGCCCTGCGCGGCCTCGTGCGCAGCGAGGATCTCGTGTACTTCCTCCTGATCACCGCCTTGGCGCTGGTGCTGGCGATCCGCCGCATCGGCGCGGAACGGGAGCGCGGCTGATGCGTAGCGCGTGGCAAGGCTGGCTGTACGCGCTGCTGTGCGTGGTCATCGCCGTGTGCATCGCGGCGCTGTCGACTCGCTTCGCCGCAACCACTGACTGGAGCGCCGGCGCGCGTGCGACGATTTCCCCGCAGAGCCGCGCGCTGCTCGCGCAACTCGATGGCCCGGTGAAGGTCGTGGCGTACGCGCGGCCGGGCACGCTGCGCGCGAAGACGACCTTGCTGGTGGCGCGTTACCAACGATTCAAGCCCGACCTCGCACTGGAGTTCGTGGATCCGGATGTGGATCCGCTCGCCACCGAGGATGCCGGCATCCAGACCGACGGCGAAATCGTGCTCCACTGGCATGACCACACCCAACACGTCGCGCACTTGGGCGAGCAGGACTTTGCCGACGGGCTCGCTCGGCTTGCCCGCGGCGGCACACGGCTTGTGGCCTTCATCACCGGCAACGGCGAACGGGATGCGAACGGCAAGAACGCCGCCGACCTCGGCGGATTCGTGGCGCGGATGGCCAATCGCGGGGTGCGCGCATTGCCGTTGAACCTGGCCGAAGCCGCCGAAGTGCCGCGCAACGCGGACCTCGTGGTGCTGGCGAGTCCGCAGGCGGCGCTCCTTCCGGGAACGGTGAAGAAGCTCGAGGACTATGTCGCCGGAGGCGGCAACCTCCTGTGGCTGACGGAGCCCGGTGCCGACGAGCTGGGACTGGCGCCGCTGGCGCAGATGCTGGGCATCCGGCGCCTGCCCGGCACGTTGGTCGATCCGCAGGGCACCACAGCCGGCGGCCGCGACCCACGCGCGGTCGTCGCGACCCGCTATCCGGCGCAGGCGATCACCGAAGGCTTCGGGGTGAATACGCTGTATCCGCGCGTAGCGGTGCTGGCGGCGATCTCCGATAGCGGCTGGAACGCGCAACCGATCCTGCAGTCGAGCGCGCGGAGCTGGAACCGAACCGTGGCGGACGATCCGGCTGCGGGTCTGCTCAATCCGGACCCCGACGCGCTGAAGGGACCGCTCAGCTTCGGTTATGCGCTGAGTCGCCTTTCGCCGAGCCCCGCAAAGACCGAGCAACGGGTGGTCGTGATCGGCGACGGCGATTTCCTGTCCAACGCCTACCTCGCCGACGCCGGCAATCGCGCGCTCGGGATGCGCGTGTTCGATTGGCTGTTCGGGGATGGCGCACTGGCGAGCCTGCCGGCCACGGCACCCGATACGGTGCTCAAGCCGACGCATGCGGAACTCGGCGTGCTCACGTTCGGCTATCTGGTCGCGCTGCCGATCGTGCTGATCCTGATTGGCCTGGGCATCACCTGGCGCCGGCGCCGACGGTGACCCGCGCCACGCGCAACCTCGGGATTCTCGCGCTGGTCGCCGTGGCGCTGGTCGCGGCGGTGCTGTGGGTCGGACGACGTGACTACCTTCGCGATCCGCCCGTCCTGACCGCGATGGATTCCGCGAGCGTCGCCCGCATCGATCTCGACATCCCGCCGATCGCCGCGCAAACCTTCGAGAAACGCCATGGCGGCTGGTGGCGGGTGCAACCCTCCGCCGCGCGCGCCGATGATGCTCGCGTACAGCGACTGGCCAAGCTCGCCGACACGCCGGTCGCGCGCTGGCTTCCAGCTTCCGCCGTGACGCCGTCCAAAGTCGGGCTGGCACATCCGTCCGCGACTTTGACGCTCGACGGCGTGCGCCTCGAATACGGCGGCCTCACCGCGGTCGACGACCTGCGCTACGTGCGGGTCGGCAACAAGCTCGCGCTGGTGCCGCGGCAGTATTCTCCGGAAGCAATTCTCGCCAAGAGCGCCGGTGAAGCAACTCCGTAGCGCCCTGTTGGGCTTCCCCCGGATCAAGTCCGGGGTCAGCCCAACCTACATAAGCTCGACGCATGCCCGAACTTCCCGAAGTCGAAACGACAAAACGCGGCATAGAGCCCTTCGTGACCGGACGCGTGGTGGAACGGGTGCTGCTGCGACGGAAGGACTTGCGCTGGCCGATCCCGCGCGCGCTCACGTCGAAGCTGCCGGGCCAGCGCATCGACGCCGTCGAGCGCCGCGCGAAATACCTGCTGCTGCACACGCAGGCGGGCAGCGCGTTGCTGCACCTCGGGATGTCAGGCTCGCTGCGGCTGACCGATCCGGCGCTGCCGCCCCGCCCGCACGACCACTATGACATGGAGCTGGACTCGGGCAGGGCGCTGCGCTTCAACGACCCGCGCCGGTTCGGGTGCCTGCTGTGGCAGAAGCCGGGCGAAGTGCATCCGCTGCTGCGCGGCCTCGGGCCGGAACCGCTCGGCGATGCTTTCGACGGCGACTGGCTGTGGAGCGCATCACGCGGACGCAGCGCGGCGGTGAAGAGTTTCCTGATGGACCAACGCGTCGTGGTCGGAGTCGGCAACATTTACGCCAGCGAAGCACTTTTCGCCGCGCGCGTGCATCCCAAACGCGCGGCGGGTTCTGTCTCACGTACGCGCTATGCGCGCATTGCAGCGGAAATCCGCCACGTGCTGAGCTACGCGATCACGCGAGGCGGCACCACGCTGCGGGATTTCCTGGCGCCGGATGGGACGCCCGGTTACTTCGAGCAGGAACTCGCCGTTTACGGCCGCGGGGGCGAGCCCTGCAGGGTGTGCGGTACCCCGATCCGCGCGGAAGTCATCGGCCAACGAATGAGCTACTGGTGCTCGCGCTGCCAGCGCTAGTTTGCGATCGTCCATGATCGCTGCTTCGCTGCGGTTCGCACCAGAACGATGTCGTTCCGGTCACCAAACGCCAGAACGGCCTTCCATGGCCTGACTTTCCGCAAAAGCCGTGCGATCATCCATGGTCGCGGCGCAGCATGGGAAATTCGACGCGTCGAGCCTGGTCAGCCAGGGACCATCAGAACGGCCATCCTGCCCTGAGTTTCCGCAAAAGCGCACGATCGCGGCGCGTTCCGGCAGAATGCGGTCGGCAGATGCATGGGAGTCACATCGCATGTCGCCCAACCTCATTGCACCGATCGTGATCGCGCCGCTGATCGTTTGGCGCCTGTACGCGCGCACACGCCGCAGCTTCGGCCGCCAGCCGATCCGGCCCAGGCGCATGTGGACGCGCGTGGGCTTTCTCTCGGTGGCCACGCTGCTGGTCGCGACGCAGGGACTGATCGATCCGCGCCTTGCGACCGGATTGAGCGCGGGACTGGCGGGTGGCGTGGCACTGGGCCTGCTGGCGTTGAAGCTCACTCGCTTCGAAATCGACGGCCAGAACGATTGCTATTTCCCGAACCTGTGGATCGGCATGGGACTGACCGCGCTGTTCATCGGCCGCCTGCTGTACCGCTTCATGGTGCTGTATCCGCAGATGTCGCATGGCGCTGCGGGCGCTTTCGCTGGGTACCAGCGCAGTCCCCTCACGATGGCCATCCTCGGCTTGCTGCTGGGCTACTACATCGCCTACTACGCGGGACTCTTGATCCACCACCGCCGCGCGCGGATGCTCGTTCGTTCGAAGCAGCCGTCGTAAAAGTCAGCCTATCGCACAGCTTTCGTGAAAAGTCAGGCCATGGATGGCGGTTCTGGTGTCTGCGACCGAAAGCAAAGTCGATTTTCATGACGCGACAGCGAAGCGGCGATCATGGATCGATCGCTCAGCTTTCGCGGAAAGTCAGGGCAGGAGGCCCGTTCCGGTCTTTGCGACCGAAAACGAGGTCGGTTTCCATGAGGCGACATCGAAGCCGCGATCATGGACGATCGCCCTAAAGCGCATCGGCGTCGAGTTCCCCGGTCCGGATGCGCATCACCTGGTCCAGCGTCGAGATGAAGATCTTGCCGTCGCCGATTTTGCCGGTGCGTGCGGCGTGGCTGATGGCTTCCACCGCGCGCTCGACCAGGTTGTCGGGCAATGCGATCTCGAGCTTCACCTTGGGCAGGAAATCGACCACGTATTCGGCGCCGCGGTACAGCTCGGTGTGGCCCTTCTGGCGCCCGAAGCCCTTGACCTCGGTGACGGTGATGCCGTTGACGCCGACTTCCGAGAGCGCCTCGCGCACGTCGTCGAGCTTGAACGGCTTGATGATGGCGGTGATCAGTTTCATCGCCCCAAGCTTACCCGAGAGATGGCTTCCAAAATCATCCCGCTCAAAGCGGCCGTTGTGAAAAGTCAGGCCAGGGAAGGCCGTTCTGGTGCTCCCCAAACGCCGGGCGCAGGAGGAATTCCTATGCGCCGGCGACACCGCAATCACGGACGATCGCCCAGCTTTCGCGAAAAGCCAGGCCAAGGATGGCCGTTCTGGTCTTTCAAACCGCCAAACGCTGTCGTCTGCGCCATCGTCGAGCGAACCTGCGTTCATGGACGAACGCACAGCTTTCGCGAAAAGTCAGGCCAGGGAAGGCCGTTCTGGTGCTC
>JBOHYO010000286.1:0-18890 GCA_050737935.1 Rhodanobacteraceae bacterium | reverse complement strand
GTTTGAAGGGCATCATCTCGACGTGAAAGCGACGCAACTTCATGGGCTTGTAAGCACTTCGCAAGGTTATTGATATTTCGTTAACTTTCGTATCTAATGCAGTCGCGCGCTGGCGAGAGCGCGAGCGGGGACGGGGAAGGGGAACTCCAGTGGGATTACTGACAACCAATGCTGCGCCCCTGGTCGGCGTCGACATCAGTTCGACAGCCGTAAAGCTGCTGCAGTTGAGCCAGGCCGGTTCGCGCTACCGCGTGGAGCATTACGCGGTCGAACCGCTGCCGCCGAACGCGGTGGTCGAGAAGAATATCGTGGACGTCGAGGCCGTGGGCGATGCCATCCGGCGCGCCTTGCAGCGCTCCGGCGCGCGCACCAAGTTCGCCTCCGCGGCGGTGGCCGGCTCGGCGGTGATCACCAAGGTGATCCCGATGCCGGCGGACCTGTCGGAGGATGACCTCGAAGGCCAGGTGCAGGTCGAGGCCAACCAGTACATCCCGTACCCGATCGAGGAAGTCAGCCTCGACTTCGAAATGATCGGTGCGGTCAAGGACAACCCCGAGATGGTGCAGTTGCTGCTTGCGGCATCGCGCACCGAAAACGTGGACATGCGGGTCGCCGCGCTCGACCTCGGCGGACTCACCGCCCGGGTGATCGACGTGGAGGTGTTCGCGATGGAGAACGCCTTTCGCCTCATCGCCGACCAGTTGTCGGTGCCGCGCGACGCGCTGGTCGCGCTGGTGGACATCGGCGCCACGATGATCACGCTGTCGGTGCTCAAGAACCAGCGCACCATCTATTCGCGCGAACAGGTGTTCGGCGGCAAGCAGCTTACCGACGAGGTGATGCGCCGCTACGGCATGTCCTACGAGGAAGCCGGCCTCGCCAAGCGCCAGGGCGGCCTGCCGGAATCCTACGAAATCGAGGTGCTGGAACCGTTCAAGGAAGCAATGGTCCAGCAGGTCAGCCGACTGCTGCAATTCTTCTTCGCGGGCAGCGAGTTCGGCAAGATCGATCAGCTCGTGCTGGCCGGCGGCTGCGCTTCCATCCCGGGCGTCGCCGACATGGTGGTCGAGCAGCTCGGCGTGCCATGCGTGGTGGCCAATCCTCTCGCCAGCATGTCGTTGTCGCCGCGGCTGCAGGCGCAGACCCTGGCGCAGGACGCACCGGCGCTGATGATCGCCGCCGGGCTGGCGCTGAGGAATTTCGACTGATGGCCAAGATCAATCTACTGCCTTGGCGCGCGGAGCGGCGCGAGCGTCGCAAGCGCGAATTCTTCGCCCAGTTGATCGTCACCGCCGTGGCAGCAGTCGTGCTGGTGCTGCTGTGGGGCTTCTGGACCAGCATGCGGATCGACAACCAGGACAGTCGCAACGCCTACCTGCAGGGCCAGATCCAGCAGCTCGACGCCAAGATCACCGATATCAAGAAGCTCCAGGTCACCAAGGACCAGTTGCTGGCGCGCAAGCGCATCGTGGAAAAGCTGCAAGCCAGCCGCTCGCAGATGGTGCACCTGTTCGACCAGATGGTGGACACGATTCCTGCCGGCGCGCGCCTGACCGGCCTGAAGCAGCAGGGCGACAAGCTCACCCTCGATGGCGTTGCCCAGTCGAACGCCACGGTCGCCGAATTCATGCGCAATATCGAGGCGTCGCCCTGGATGGGGCCGGCGCAACTCGTCAAGACCGAAAACGTCCACAACTCCACCAACACGCCGTATGAATTCGAACTGGTCGCGACGCTCGGCGCGCCCAAGTCGGACGACAAAGGTGCGACCCCGGCCGAACGATCTTCCAGCGCCGAACCCGCGACGGCATCCAGTGTGGCGCTCGCGACGGCCTCCACGGCCGCACCGACAGCCGCGGCGGTCGTCGATCCCGAGGCCGCGGCGTCGACCGCCGCGCCCGCGACGTCCTCGCAACCGTCTTCCACACCGTCGGCTGCGGCGTCCGCCCCGTCAACGCGCAAGCCCGGGGCAGCCGCCCAAGCGACGTCGGCGGCGAACGCGCCCGCTGAAGCGACGACCAAGGGAGGGGCCAGACCATGAAGCTGATCGACGATCTGCGCAACCTCGACCGCAACAACGTTGGCGGCTGGCCGAAATCCGTCAAGGCCTTCTTCATCATCCTGGTGGTGGCCGTCATCGTGTTCCTCGGCTGGTATTTCTACATCAGCAACCAGCAGGACGCACTCGCCTCCGCGCAACAGCAGGAAGTGAAGCTGAAGACCGAGTTCGAGCAGAAGCAGGCCAAGGTGGTGAACCTGGATGCGCTGAAGGCCCAGCTCCAGCAGATGAACGAGATGCTGAGCCAGATGTTGCGCGAACTGCCCAGCAAGACCGAAATGCCCGGGCTGCTCGTGACGATTTCGCAGACCGCGCAGGCAGCCGGCCTCGAGACCGACGTCTTCAAGCCGCAGCCGGAGATTCCGAAGGAATTCTACGCGATCAAGCCGATCTCCCTGAAGATGCAGGGCACCTATCACCAGTTCGGCACCTTCATCAGCAGCGTCGCATCGCTGCCGCGCGTGGTGATCCTCACGATGCACGATGTTTCGCTGACCGCGGCTTCCGGGGCGGGCAATGCTCCGCCAGCCGGTGGCCAACTGATGCTCGAGGGCACCGTGCAGACCTATCGCTATCTGGGCGACGAGGAACCAAAGGGCGATGGCAAGGCGTCGACCAAGAAGGGAGGGAAGTGACCATGCGACCCACCCGCTTCGCCATCGCACTCGCCACGTTCGGCATGCTGCTCAGCCTCGCTGCCTGCAGCGGTCAGGGCCACCTCCAGCAGTGGGTCGCGCAGGTCAAGGCGCGCAAGGGCGCGCCGCTGCCGCCGCTCCCCGTGGTCAAGACTTTCGAGACCTTCATTTACCAGGACCAGGACAAACGCGATCCCTTCGAGCCTGCGCCGCCGCAGGCCGGTGCGCAGACTCTGGCAGGTCCGCGCCCCGACCAGGATCGCCCGCGCGAGCCGCTTGAGCAGTTTCCGCTGGATACCCTGAAGATGGTCGGCACGATCGGCCAAAAAGGCAACATCGAGGCATTGGTCAAGGATCCGCAGGGTGTAATCCACCAGGTTCGGGTCGGCGACTACATGGGACAGAATTACGGCCATGTCACCCAGGTGACCACCAGCGAAGTCGATCTGGTGGAGCTGGTAAGCAACGGTTCGGGCGGCTGGATGGAGCGCGACTCCAGCGTCGCGCTTGGCGAAAAATAATGATTCATCGGGGATTACGTTCATGATGATCAAACCTGCTCTCTCCATTGCCCGCTCCAGCGGCGATCCCGCCCGGCCGGGACGCGCATGGATGACGTTGCTGGCGATGCTGTTCCTGCTGATCGCGGGACCAGCCGTGGCGGCCAACACCCTGCAGAACGTCAGCGCGGCACCGCTGCCGGGCGGCAAGGTGCAAGTAACCCTGACCTTCTCCGGTCCCGCCGCGGCGCCCCAGGCGTTCAGCACCAACACCCCGCCGCGCATCGCGATGGATTTCGCCGACACCAGCAACGGCCTCGCCAAGCGCGCCTACACGCTCGATCAGGGGTCCGCGCAGGCCGTCAGCGCCGTGGAAGCGAACGGTCGGACCCGCGTCGTCGTCGACCTGAGCCAGCCTTCGCCTTATGTCACGGACGTCCAGGGCAACCGCGTCATCGTGACGATCGGCGATGGCATGAGCGGCGCGACCGCTTCCGCAGCCGCGGCACCGGACCCCGTACAGGCCCCCACGCAGGCCCCGGCGCTGGCTTCCGCACCGCCGAAAGCCGCTACGCAGCGCGCCCTCGCAGTAGCCACGGCCAATCCGGACAAAGCCGCAGCGATGGCGGATGGCAATGTCATCACCTCCGTCGATTTCCAGCGCGGTGACCACGGTGGCGGCAAGCTGGTCGTCCATTTCAGCCAGCCCGGCGCGGCCACCAGCATGCACGAGAACGGCGACACCACGATCATCGAGATCGCCGGCGCGAACCTAGCCGCGTCGCAGGCACGCCGACTGGACGTGACCAGCTATGCGACGGCGGTGCGCAGCATCAACACCCACGCGGTCCCTGGCGGCGCGAAGATCGACGTCGACACCCGCGGCGTGGTGCAGACCGCGGCCTACCAGACCGGCAATGACTCCGTGGTCGAATTCACGCGTCCCAAGTCCGCCGAAAAGAGCCTGCTGGGCGCGCCCAAGCCGATCGTCTACAAGGGCAGCCGCGTCACCTTCAATTTCCAGGACATCCCGGTGCGCTCGGTGCTGCAACTGCTCGCCGACGTTTCCAACCTCAACATCGTGGCCTCCGACAGCGTGCAGGGCAACGTGACGCTGCGGCTGGTCAACGTGCCGTGGGACCAGGCGCTGGACGTGATCCTGCGCGCCAAGAGCCTGGCCAAGCGCCAGAACGGCAACGTGATCTGGGTCGCTCCGCAGACCGAGATCGCCAAATACGAAGAGAACATCGCCAACGCCCGCCAGAAGGAACTGGGCAGCGCGCAACTGGTTACCGACTACATTTCCATCAACTACGGCAGTGCCAAGCAGATCGCGGATCTGCTGACGTCCGGTGCCAAGGCGGGCAATGTCGGCGGCGGCGGTGGCAGCAGCAATTCGGAACGGGGGTTCCTGTCGCCGCGCGGCAGTGTGTCCTTCGACGAGCGCACCAACACCCTGCTGGTCAACGACACCCCAGAGAAGGTCCAGGAGATCCGGCAATTGGTCTCGGTGCTCGATCGGCCGGTCAAGCAGGTCCTGATCGAGTCGCGGCTGGTGATCGCGACCGACAGCTTCACCCGCGAACTGGGTGCCAAACTCGGCATCGCCGGCTTCCACATCAATCCGAGCGGTCAGAGCCTGATGACCGACAACACCGCCGAGAACGTCGTCGACCTCGGGAAAAACATCGCGGACGGCCAATTCCAGTTCAGCCAGACCGGCGCTCCGCAACAGGTGGCGATTCCTGCCGGCCTGAACGTCAACCTGCCGTCGACCACCACCGGCACCAGCAGCATCGCGTTCGGCATCCTGGGCAGTGATTACCTGCTCAACCTGGAACTCTCCGCCGCCCAGCAGGAAGGCCGCAGCGAAACCATCTCGCAACCCAAGGTGGTGACCGCGAACAACCAGGAGGCGACGATCCAGCAGGGCCAGCAGATCGGCTACCTCACCTTCCAGAACTCCGGCGCGGGTGGCGGCGCGGGCACCGCGACGGTGCAGTTCAAGAACGCGGTGCTGGAACTCGACGTTACACCGACCATCACCTCGGATAATCGCGTGTTCATGAAGCTCAAGATCGTCAAGGATGCGATCAGCCGATTGGTGCCGAACCCGGGCGGCGGCTTCGTTCCGCAGATCGACCACCGCGAGATCGACACCTCGGTGCTGGTCGAGAACGGACAGACGGTGGTGCTGGGTGGCGTCTACGAGTTCACCAACGAGCATGATGTGACCAAGGTGCCGTTCCTGGGCGACATCCCGATCCTCGGCGCGCTGTGCCGCGACAAGAAAAACATCAACAACAAGGCCGAATTGCTGGTGTTCATCACCCCGCACATCCTGGGCCAGGAAACCACCGTGCAATGAGGTTCCACGCCGGCGGTTGATGCAAGAACGGCGCGATGACTCGCGCCGTTCTTCGTTTTTTCCCTCTCCCTTCGGAAGAAGAAGCACGAAGCGCCGCCTTTGCTTTTGCCCGAAGGACCGGATGAGGGTCCGGTGACCACGCACTGCCGAACGACGGTTCGCTGCGTACCCTCACCCCAGCGCTACGCGCTCAGCGCTGCGCGCCGCCTCTCCCGGAGGGAAGGAGCTTTCAAAACTTTCACGCCGCGCTGTGGTCTACTGGACGCATGCCAGCCGACTTCACCGCGAATGTGATCCCCCCGCCGGACGCCTCTTCGACGGGCGTCCCCCAACCGGTCGCCACCGAACCCGCAACGAACAGCTCGCCGCTGCATGCGCGCTTCATGGCGCTGCGCGACGCGCTGCGCACCGAAGTCATCGGGCAACACGCGCTGGTCGACCGGCTGCTGATCGCGTTGCTCGCCGACGGGCACCTCTTGGTCGAGGGCGCGCCCGGGCTGGCCAAGACCACCGCGGTGAAGGCGCTGGCCGCGCGGATCGAGGCCGACTTCCACCGGGTGCAGTTCACCCCCGACCTGCTGCCGGCCGACCTGACCGGCACCGACGTATTGCGCCCGCAGACCGGCGCGTTTGAATTCGAACCGGGACCGCTGTTCCACAACCTGGTGCTGGCAGACGAGATCAATCGCGCGCCGGCCAAGGTGCAGTCGGCGCTGCTGGAGGCGATGGCCGAGAGGCAGGTGACGATCGGCCAGCGTTCGTGGCCGCTGCCGAAGCTGTTTCTGGTAATGGCTACCCAGAACCCGATCGAGCAGGAAGGCACCTTCCCGCTCCCCGAAGCGCAGCTCGACCGCTTCCTGCTGCACGTGCCGGTGCGCTACCCGGAGGCTGGATCGGAACAGGCGATCATGCGGCTTGCTCGCCGCCGAGCGCGTGACGAGCTTGGCCGGCACGAGACGCCGAACCGGTTGTTGAGCCAATCCGACATTTTCGCAGCGCGTGAACAGGTGCTCGACCTGCACATGGCCGATGGTCTCGAGGAATACATCGTGCAACTGGTGCTCGCCACCCGCGATCCGAGGCCGTGGGCGCCGAAGTTGCGCGACAAGATCGCGTGGGGTGCGAGCCCGCGCGCCAGCATCGCCCTGGAACGGTGCGCGCGCGCCGGAGCGTGGCTCGCCGGCCGTGACTACGTGCTGCCCGAAGACATCCAGACGCTCGCGCCGGATGCATTGCGCCACCGCGTGCTGCTGGGGTACGAAGCCGAGGCGGAAGGCCTGCGTGTCGACGACGTGATCGGCCAGTTGCTGGAGCGCGTGCCGCTGCCGTGAGCGCCGGGACTTGGGACTCGGGACCGGAGAAATGCGCAATGAACGTGCCACCGTTTTACCCCCTTCGGGACGAAGGGGGTCGCGCCGCAGGCGCGGGGGGTTGTGCTTGCCGACGCGGAGCGCCATCCCCTCGATCGCGCTTCGCGCGCGTTCGCTTCGCTCCGCCCTTCGCACGCGAAGGGGGACGCTTACCCACCGCGGATTGCCTGATTCATGCCGCCAAGCATTGTGAGCACCTCCGATCACGCCGACGGCATCACCCGTGTCGATCTCGCGGAGTTGCTCGCGATGCGCGTGCGCGCAGGAAAGCCCGTCGCGCTGCGCGCCCGGTCGGCGCTGGCCGGCGGGCACTCGTCGGCGCTCCGTGGCCGCGGCATGGACTACGCCGAGTCGAGGGTATACGAGCCGGGCGATGACGCCCGCAATATCGACTGGCGGCGCACCGCGCGCAGCGGCAAGTGGCATACCAAACTGTTCGAGGCCGAGCGCGAGCACGGGCTGCTGCTGATTGTCGACACCCACGCAACCATGCGTTTCGGCACGCGCGCGCGCTACAAGTCCGTGGCCGCGGCATGCGCCGGGGCCTGGATCACCTGGACCTGCGTTCGGGCCGGTGACCGGATCGGTGCCATCGCATTCGGTGCGGTGCGTTCCGCGGTCGATCCGCACGCGGGAACCCGCGGTGCGCTGGCGGTGCTCGGGGCGCTCGCGCGCTGGGACGAATTGGCCGAGCGTGCGGACCCCACCGCAGCCGAGCCCCTGTCCGCCGCGCTCGCCCGCGCACATCGCCTGATCACGCCGGGCAGCAGGGCGTGGTTGTTGTCGGACGGCTGGTGCACCGACGATGCCGCCGTCCGGTCCCTCAGGCGTGTCACACGACACGCCGACCTGCGTGTCGCGATCGTGGTCGACGCGCTGGAACGGGAGCCGGTGCGCCCCGGAACCTACGTGTTCGAGACCGCGTCGGAAAAACGCGTGGTCGACCTTGCCGGCGCGAAGGCGCGGGCACAATTCGGGGAGCGCATGTCGCAGGGCTGGCGCAAGCTTGCGGATGCCTGCGACCAGGCGGCCGTGCCGTGGGCGCTGTTTGCGACCTCCGACGAACCCGACATCGCAGTTGCCCCCGTGTGGCGCAAACGGGCGAGGCGGTCGTGAACGCCAGCGGTCCCGTGTTGCGGGACATCCACCTGCCGTCCGCGGCGTGGTGGCCGCCGGCACCGGGCTGGTGGATCGTCGCGGCACTCGTCTTGCTGATGATCGGTTTCGGGGCATGGTTGTTGTGGCGCCGCGGCCGGCAACGCATGCGGCGTGCGGCATTGCGCGAGATCGATGGGCTCGCAACCGCTTACGAGAATGACCGCGACGACACACAGCTCGCGGACGGGGCGTCGCGGCTGCTGCGGCGCGCTGCGCGGGCGGTCGACGCTGGCGCCGCGAGCCTGTCCGGAGATGCATGGCGCGCATTCCTGCACCAGTACGCGCGTGATGCCACGACGCGAAAGACGTTGGACCACTTGGTCGAGGCGCGCTACCTCGCGCATCCGGCAATGGACGCCGCTGCGCTGCTCGCGGCGTTGCGCGCATGGTGCGGCAACGCGTTGCGGAGCGGTCCGCAACACGCCCGCGACCATTCGCGGACGCGACTCGGAATCGTCGCGACGTCCGGCACACCCGGGGAGGAGGCAGCATCGTGACCTTCGCGTGGCCGTGGATGTTCGCGTTGTTGCCGCTGCCGTGGCTGGTCTGGAAGCTGCTGCCTCCGGCTGCGCCCGGCGCCGCGCTGCGCCTGCCGCAACCAGTGGCACTCGCGAACACCGCGGCAGGCATCCGGGGATCGCGCTGGCGCATCGGCATCGCATGCGCCGCATGGCTGCTGCTGGTGTGTGCGGCCGCGCGGCCGCAGCAGCCTGCGCCACCGCAGGCCATGCACCATACCGGCCGCGCGCTGATGCTGGCCGTGGACTGTTCGGGCAGCATGGCGATCGAGGACATGCGCTTCGGCGACAGGGTCGTCAGCCGGTTCGCGACCGTGAAGGCGATCGCGGCGCGCTTCATCGAGCAGCGCTCGGGCGACGACGTCGGGTTGATCCTGTTCGGCACCCAGGCCTACTTGCTGACGCCGATGACCTTCGACGTGGATACGGTGGCCAAGCAGATGGACGGTGCGGCGATCGGCCTCGCTGGCCGCGAAACCGCCATCGGCGACGCGATCGTGCTGGCGGTCAAACACCTCTCCGCATTGCCCGCGCGTGCGCGGGTGCTGGTGCTGCTCACCGATGGCGTCAACACCGCCGGCACCGTGATGCCGCTGGACGCGGCGAAGCTGGCCAAGTCGGCGGGCGTGCGTATCTACACGATCGGCGTCGGCTCCAGTGCGCAGGCGATGGGCATCTTCGGGATGCAACTGCCGGTGCCGGACAACGAGCTGGACGTGCAGGTGCTGACGCAGATCGCCGACGAAACCGGCGGCCGCTTCTTCCGCGCCGCCGATGCCGACCAGCTTGCCGCCGCCTATCGCACCATCGAGGCGCTCGAACCGCTCGCCGAGGGCAAGTCGCTGTTGCGACCCGACCACGAATGGTACCCGTGGCCGCTGGCAGTTGCGCTGCTGCTCGGCTGCGCTTTGCTGCCGTGGCGTCGCCGCGCATCGCGCGGGGCAGTGCGCGCATGAATCCGCTCGAGCTGCCGCTGCACTTTCTGCGTCCATGGTGGTGGCTGGCGCTGCTGCCACTGCCGCTGGCGTTGTGGACGCTGGCACGCGGAGGCAGTGGCCGGGCGATGCTGTCGCGAATCGCCGACGCCGCGTTGCTGCCGCATCTGGTCCACGACGGCGGTGCGCGCAGGCGACTCGCGCTCGGCCTGGCGGCACTGGCATGGCTGCTCGCGGTTGCCGCGCTGTCAGGGCCGGCGTGGCGGAAACTGCCGGCGCCGCTGTATGTGAACGGTGCCGCGCGCGTGGTGGTGTTGTCGTTGTCCAACGACATGCTGGCGCAGGACCTGAAACCGGATCGCATGACACGCGCGAAGTTTGCCGTCCGCGACCTGCTGGACGAGGCCCGTGACGCGCGCACGGCGCTGGTCGCCTATGCGGGCGCGGCGTTCACGGTCGCGCCGTTGACCGACGACAAGCGAACGGTGCTGAACCTGCTGCACGCCTTGCGGCCCGACGTGATGCCGGTACCCGGCAACGATGCCGCCGCCGGCATCCGGCAGGCGAGCCGATTGCTGCAGCAGGCGCACGTCGCGGGCGGCGAGATCGTGCTGGTGACCGACAGCGCGGATGCCGCCGCGGTCGACGCGGCGCGGGCCGCGCGGGGCAAGGGCGTCCGGGTGGACGTGCTCGGCATCGGCACCACCGGCGGCGCGCCGGTGCCGCGGAGCGGCGGCGGGTTCGCCAGTGGGTCGGACGGCCTGCTGATGGCGCAGCGCGATGACGCGTCGCTGGCGGCGGTCGCGCGTGCGGGTGGCGGCAGCTATGCGGTGCTGCAATCCGACGGCGGCGGCACCGCGGCCTTCGGCGCGCCGCTCGCCGGATCCGGCCACGCGAGCCACGGAGAGCGCGCGCAAATCTGGCGTGACGGCGGAATCTGGCTGCTGCCGGCGCTGCTGGTCCTCGCGGCGCTGGCGTTCCGGCGCGGCTGGCTGCTGGTGCTGGCTCTCGCGGTGATGCCGGTTGTCATGCCCACGGCGCACGCCTCGACCTGGTCGTCGCTGTGGTCCAACCGCGACCAGCGCGCGCTGCACGCATTGCAGCGGGGCGACACCGAGCATGCACAAAAGCTGGCAGTGACTTCCGGAATCCGCGGTGCCGCCGACTACCGTGCGGGCGATTTCTCGGAGGCGGCCCACGCGTTCACGCAAGACGACGATGCGCGATCGTCGTACAACCTGGGCAATGCGCTCGCGAAACAAGGAGAGTACGCGAAGGCGATCGCGGCCTACAAGGAAACCTTGCAGCGCGATCCGGGGTTCGATGACGCCCGCGCCAACCTGGATGCCGTCGAGGCGTGGATGAAGAAGCATGCGCCGCCAGCGTCGCAGCAGCAGGGCAGCCAGCGGCAGTCGGGCAACGATCAATCCGGCAACCGATCATCGCAATCAGGAGCGGGGCAGGGGCAGCCGTCGAATACCGAAGGTAATCAGGGCCGGCAGCCACCGAATTCATCGGCGTCGCAACAGGCTCGGCAGGGCACGAAATCGAATCCGTCCGCGACGGCGCAAGGGCATGACGGCCGCAACGGCGCCGGACAGCAACAGGGCGACGCGTCGGCGGCAGAAGCCGAACAGCAACGCCGCCAGGGCGAACAGGCGGCGCGCGGGCTCGCGCGCGAGTTGCAGGGCGCGCACGGTGGCAAGAAGAAGCCCGGTTCCGGTGCGCACGCATTCGCGCTGGGACAATCCGAACCCCGCGACGAGGCAAACCTCGATGCCAGCCAGCGGGCGGTGCTGCGATCCGTGCCGGATGATCCGGGCGCCCTGCTGCGTCGCAAGTTCCGCCTCGAATGGGAGCAGCGCAACGGCCGGCAACAGGAGAATGGGCAATGATGGTGCGGCGATCCACCGTGTTGCTGGCGTTGCTGGTGCTGTTCGCTCCGCTCGCGCAGGCGGCGAGTCCTTCGACGGGTTCAGGAGCGGCCGTGCATGCGTTCCTCGACCGCAGCCACGCAACCGTCGGCGACACGGTCACGCTCAACATCCGCTCCTCCGGTTCGCTCGGCCAACCGGACCTGTCGCCGTTGCGAAAGGATTTCGAGGTGCTCGACACCTCACGTTCCAGCAGCGTGCAGATCGTAAACGGCAAGACAACCAGCACATCGCAGATCGGGGTTGCGCTCAAGCCGCTGCATGCCGGGACGCTGACGATTCCCGCCCTCGCCGTCGGCGGCGGCCGGACCCAGCCCTTGACGCTGCAGGTCGGCGCGGCGCCGAGCGGCGGCACGGGCAAAGTGGGCGATCCCGTGTTCATGGAAACAAGCGTGCAGTCGAGTTCGCCCTGGGTGGGTCAGCAGACCGTCTACACCGTGCGCTTGTTTTACTTGCCGGGTGTCGATGGCGCGTTGAGCGATCCGACCGTGGACGAGGCACGTCTGATCCAGCTCGACCGCGACCACCGCTATGTCACGCAGCGCAATGGCTACACCTACAAAGTCATCGAACGGAGCTGGGCATTGATCCCGCAACGCAGCGGCGAAATCAACGTGCAGGGTCCGGTGTTCCAGGGCCAGCGATTGGGGCCGGGCTTTCCCAATGCCTGGTTCAACAACCCGAACGCGCTGCTGAACAATCCGAACGCGTTGTTGACCCCCCCCCTCCACGGTTTCGGGGGCGCGGTACGGGCCTCGGCGCCCGTCGCGCAGATCGAGGTCCGCGCGCCGCCAGCCAACGCCGGCAAGCCGTGGTTGCCGGCGCGCAGCGTGGAACTGAAGTTGTCCGGCTTGCCTGCCAGTGGCGAAGTGGATGCCGGAACGCCCTTGACCGTCACGCTCACCGTCAGCGCCAGCGGACAGCCCGCGGATGCGTTGCCGGAACCGGAATTGCCCGCGATCGCCGGCGCGCGCGTTTATCCCGACCAGACCCGCGACTCCACCAATGACAGTGGCAAGTGGCTGCAGGGAACGCGCAAGCGGACTTTTGCGATCGTGCCGGAGCGCAACGGGCCCCTCACGATTCCCGCGATCACCCTGGGCTGGTGGAACGTGGCGCAAAGCCGTCCCGCGCAGGCGAACACGCCGGCCCACACGCTGGCGGTCAGCGGCGTGGTGGCCGGTTCCTCGGCTCCGGCTGCGCCACCCTCGGCAACGCCGGCTTCGTCGGGCGCGCCGGCAACGGCCGCCCGCGCAAACCCGCTGCCGGGTGCGGCTGCGTCTTCGGGCGGTTGGTGGCGTGACATCGCGCTGGCCAGTCTCGCGCTGTGGGCGCTGGTCATTGTGGCCGGCGCTGCATGGTGGCTGTCGTTGCGGCGGCGCAGGGCGGCGGCCCCACCGGCAGGTGGCGTCCCGACGGGCGAATCCCCGCGGCCGAGGTCGGAGTTGCCATCCGGGACCACGAACCCGCTTCCGCCGGCGGCAACGCAGGATGCGCGGGTGGGCCGGAAGGCGCTGCAGCGCGCGGCCATGGACGCGGCGCGTGCGGGCGATGCTGCGGCCTGCGAACATGCGTTGCTGGCTTGGGCGCGCGCATCGGGCCATGACATCGTCAACATCGGTGCCTTGCGCGACGCGCTTTCCGATCCCCCACAGCGTGCAGCCCTCGATGCACTGCAGCGCGCGCGCTGGCAGGACGTCGACGCGGCGCCTGCGTGCGCCCAGGTGTTGCAGGCGTTTGCGGACGGGGTCACTTGGCGCGGCGAACACAAGGCCGCCCTTCGCGACAATACCTTGCCGCCGCTGTATCCGTTGTAGGAGCGCGCCATGCGCGCGATCAGGCAACCGGGTCGCGGCCATGGGTCGCTCCTACATCGGTGCGTTCATGATCTCGACGTGCAATCGTTCGGCCGCCCGACGCCAGGCCTCGGCCATGCCCTCGTCGAACGCACACAACACGATCCGGTGTGGCGTGCGGGTACGGTGCTGTTCTTCGCCCAGCACCGCCATCGCCACGCCCGCAGCGGCGTCGTGCGGGTAGCCGTACACGCCGCAACTGATCGCCGGAAATGCGAGGCTGTCGACATCGTGTTCGCGCGCCATTGCCAGCGCAGTGCGGTGGCAGGCCGCCAGCAAATCCGGTTCACCATGATCGCCGCCGCGCCATACCGGCCCGACGGTGTGGACCACGAATCGCGCGGGCAGATCGAAGCCCGCCGTGATGCGGGCCTCGCCGGTTGGACAGCGCACGCCCGGCCGCACTTCGGGAAGCGCGCGGCAGGCTTCGAGCAGTCGCGGTCCCGCAGCGCGATGGATCGCTCCGTCCACCCCGCCACCCCCAAGCAATGGCTCGTTCGCCGCGTTGACAATAGCGTCGACACGCAGCGTGGTGATGTCGGCCTGGACGATTTCGATGGTCACGGCGGCGGGGTCGAAGGATCGCCAGGCCCGCAGTCCGTGCGAGCCAGGCGACCCGATTCCGCAGTGTCAGTGCTGCTGCTGTTTCAGCAGATCGCGGATCTCGGTCAGCAGCACCACGTCCGCGGGCGGGGCGGGCGGCGCCTCATCGGTCTTCTTGGGATGCACCTTCTGCAGCGCCTTGATGACGACGAAGATCGCCAGCGCAATGATGAGGAACGTGATGATGGTATTGATGAATGCACCATAGGTGATCGCTACTTCTTTCGTGGTGCCGGTAGCCGCCTGGATGACCACCTTCATCTTGGAAAAATCGATGCCTCCGGTGATCACGCCCAGCGGCGGCATGATGATGTCGCTGACCAGCGATTTGATGACCGCGCCGAAGGCGCCGCCGATGACCACCGCGACGGCGAGGTCGACCACGTTGCCGCGCATGATGAAGGCCTTGAACTCTTTCGCAAAGCTCATTGCGTACTCCTTCTGAAGTGGGCGGAACCTCCCCCCGGCCGAGTTGCGGCGCGTCCATTTAGGCACTATCCCGCGCCCTGCGCAACCGTCGCGCGTTCCAGCGTAGCCTGGATGGAGTGAAACGGAATCCGGGATTTCGGCCGCGACTTCCCGGATTCCACTGCGTTGCATCCGGGCTACGCGATTGGTCCGCGGTCAGACGATGCGTCCTTCCAGCACCGCGATGTCCTGCAGCTCCGCCCGGAACGTGTCGCCGCGTTGCAGAGGCCCGACACCCGCCGGCGTGCCGGTGAAGATCAGGTCGCCCGGCTTCAACTCGAACAGCTTCGACAATTCAGCGATGATGTCGGCGACCGGGAAGATCATGTCCGCGATGTCGGTGCCCTGGCGGACCGAATCGTTGACGGCGAGCGACAGGCGCGCCTGCGATGGATGCCCGCTCTCGGTCACCGGACGCAGCGCAGATACCGGCGCGGAAGCGTCGAAGCCCTTGGCCACGTCCCACGGCAAGCCTTTCGCCTTCATCGCGGCCTGCAGGTCGCGGCGGGTCAGGTCGAGACCGACGCCGTAGCCGAATACGCAATCGAGTGCGGCCGCCGGATCGATGTCGCGCCCGCCGCGTGCCAGCGCCACCACCATTTCGACCTCGTGGTGCAACTCGTGGGTCGCGGACGGATACGGGATATCGCCGCCTTCGGCCACGAGCGCATCCGCGGGCTTCATGAAGAACACCGGGTTCGCGCGGCTCACGGCCTGCGCGCCCATTTCCTTCGCATGCTCGACGTAGTTGCGGCCGATGCAATAGATCCGGTGCACGGGAAAACATGCATCGTTGTCATGGATGGGCAAGCTGGGAGTGACAGGCGGTTCGAGCATGTAGGGCATGGATGCAATCCGTGCAGGCGATTGGCGCATTGTAGGGTCGCCACACACGATTAGCGTGCGCCGCACGGGCGAGGTGACAGCTGTCAGCCGCGATGCTTGATGGCTGCGGGTGACGCCGTGGCGGGCTGCCCGTAAAACTATGGCAAACTTGCGCGGCCAAGTGGTGCGCACCGGGGATTCAAGTGAGCGACGGCGATTCCAGCAAGGATCTTCTGCACGAACTGCGGATCGACAGCGGGCAGCGCGACGACGACGATTCGCGTGGACCGCGTTGGCCGTGGATCGTCGCCATCGTGGTGGTTGTCCTGATCGCGGCGGGTGTGGCGGTGTTCGCGCTGCGCTCCAGAGCGGTGACGGTGCAGACTGCGACTGCGGTGGCGCTGTCCTCCGCGGGCAGCGACGCCGCAGTCCTGCAGGCGACGGGCTACGTCGTGGCGCGCAGGCAGGCGACGGTGTCCGCGCAGATCATTGGCACCCTGACCAAGGTAATGGTCGAGGAAGGCGAACGCGTCCAGAAGGGCCAGGTGCTTGCGCGAATCGATGATACCCAGTACATCGCCCAGTTGGATGGCGCCAAGGCGCAGTACGCGGTGGCACAGGCGCAGATCACGCAGGCCCGGGCGACCTTGAAGCAGGCGCGCGACAACGCTCGGCGTACCAATGCGGTAGTAGCAAAGGGTTATGTTTCAAAACAGGATGCCGAGCAAGCCAATACCCAGGTCGATACCAGCCGTGCGGCGGTCAATGCGGCGGTCAAACAGGCGGTGGCTGCGGGCGCCAACGTCAACCTTGCACAGGTCAACGTGGGCTATACCGTCATTCGTGCACCGTTTGCTGGCGTCGTCACGGTCAAGGATGCCGAGGTCGGCCAGATCGTTTCGCCCTACACGGTAGGTGGCGGCGGCATTGCCACGATCGTGGACATGAATTCGCTGGAAGTCGACGTCGACGTCAACGAGACCTACATCAGCCGCGTGAAATCGGGCATGCCGGTGCAGGCGGTGCTGGACGCCTATCCGGACTGGAAGATTCCTGCGCACGTGATCGCGATCATCCCGAGTGCCGACAAGAGCAAGGCCACGGTGAAGGTGCGTATCGCGCTGGACCAAAAGGACCCCAGGATCATTCCGCAGATGGGCGTGCGGGTGTCGTTCCTGGAGAAGGCCGCGAAGGACGCCAAGCCGTTGCCCGGCGTGTTGGTGCCGAAGTCAGCGGTGGTGCAGCGCGACGGCAAAAGCGTGGTGTTCGTGGTCGCGGATGGCCGTGCGAAACGCGCGTCGGTGACGACCGGCGGCGATTTCTCCGACATGAAGCAGATTCTCGCGGGGCTGGACGCCGGCGCGGAAGTTGTGACGGCGCCGCCGAAGGATCTGAAGGACGGCGAGAAGGTGAAGGTGCAGACGGGCGGGTCGGAGTAAACGTCGCGCCGGTATGACTCGCAAGCCCGTCCATTTTTTTCGTCATTCCGGGGCCGGCGAAGCCGGAACCCGGAATCCAGTTCTTCTTCAGTATTCAAGCCGGAAAGCTGGATTCCGGATTCCGCCCGCAATGAAACCGCGGGCGGCTTCGGAATGACGACAACGGTTGATGCAGTTTCCAGGAGGCAGCAATGAACACAGCAGTCGCGGAAAAGCAGGTCAGCAGCGTGCAGAACGCCAGCCAGCCGCTGGTGGAGATCCGCGGCGTGAGCAAGGTGTACACGCGTGGCAAGCAGAAGCTCGAGGTGCTGCACCACGTCGACCTCGACATCGCGCGTGGGGACTTCTTTGCGCTGATGGGCCCATCGGGTTCCGGCAAGACCACCCTGCTGAACCTGATCGGCGGCCTCGATTCACCCACCGACGGCAGCCTGACCGTGGATGGCAAGCGCATCGACAAGATGGGCGAAGGCCAGCTCGCGCGCTGGCGTGCCGGCAATGTCGGCTTCGTGTTCCAGTTCTACAACCTGATGCCGGGACTCACCGCGCAGAAGAACGTGGAGCTGCCGTTGCTGCTGACCAAGCTTTCCGGGGCGAAGCGCAAGAAGAATGCAGCGATCGCGCTGCAACTGGTGGGACTCTCCGACCGCGCCACCCACAAGCCGAACGAACTTTCCGGCGGCCAGCAGCAGCGCGTGGCGATCGCGCGTGCCATCGTTTCCGATCCGTCGCTGCTGGTTTGCGATGAGCCGACCGGCGATCTCGACCGCCAGTCCGCCGAGGACGTATTGACGTTGCTGCAACGGCTCAATCGTGAGCACGGCAAGACCATCGTGATGGTCACCCACGATCCCAAGGCCGCCGAGTACGCGAGCCACACGTTGCATCTCGACAAGGGCACGCTGGTCGAGCAAGCAACGAGTGCTTCGTAGGGCGGACACCGTCCGCCGCTGGCAGTGGCGGGCAATGCCCGCCCTACGGAAGGGCAGTTTGACGAGGTGAAGCGATGAAATATTTCCATCTGGTCTGGTCTGCGTTGATGCGCCGCAAGGGCCGCACCATCCTCACCATGCTGTCCGTGCTGGCGGCATTCCTGCTGTTCGGGATGCTCGATTCGGTGCGCACCGTGTTCGCCGAGGCCGGCCACAGTGTCAGTGGCGCGAGCCAGCTCATCACGATGTCGAAGCTGGGTTTGGGAAGCCAGTTGCCATTGAGCCTGCAATCGCGGATCGAAGCAGTCCCCGGCGTAACGGCGGTCGCCCACGTGGATTGGTTCGGCGGTATTTACCAGGATCCGAAGAATTTCTTTCCCAACGAGGCGGTCAGCGCGAATTATTTTGCGGTCCAGGACGCGGTGGTCCTGCCGCCGGACCAGGTGAAGACCTTCCAGGGCACGCGGGACGGCGCGGTCGTGGGTGCGGCTCTAGCCAAGAAATTCGGCTGGAAAATCGGCGACCAGATTCCGCTGAAAGCCACAATCTGGCCACAGAAGGACGGCAGCAACGCCTGGGCATTCACTCTGGTGGGCATCTTCCACGCCAAGCGCGCCAGCGAGAAGGGCATCGAAAATGCCATGTTCTTCCGCTGGAAGTATTTCGATGAAGCGCGCCAGTTCGGCAACGGCGGCGTCGGCTGGTACCAGACCAAACTCGCCAGCCCGGACCAGGCCGATCGGGTCTCGCAAGCGATCGACGGGATCAGCGCCAATTCCGACCACGAGACCAAGACCGTGACGGCGAACGCGTTCACCGCGTCGATGCTCAGCCAGGTCGCGGACATCGGCTTGATTGTCACCGCGATCATGGCGGCGGTGTTCTTCACGCTGATCCTCCTGACCGGCAACACCATGGCGCAGGCGGTACGCGAGCGCATTCCCGAGCTTGCGGTGTTGAAGACCATCGGCTTCAGCAACCGCAGCGTGCTCTCGCTGGTGCTGGCCGAGGCGGTGTTCCTCGTCGTGCTTGGCGGCGTCCTTGGCATGCTGATCGCCATGGCGGTGGTCAGCGCGCTCAAGGCGTCCATGGGCGCCACGCTGCCGATGGCCAACGTCGCCGGCTCCATCTGGGGCGAGGCCATCGTGCTGATGCTGGTGATCGGCGTGGTCGTCGGCGTGCTGCCCGCGCTGCGCGGCATGCGCCTCAAGATTGTCGACGCGCTGGCCGCGTACTGAGGGAGGCATCCACATGAAGAAGTTCCTGCGCGGTTTGCTGCTGGTGGTGATC
>JBOHYO010000285.1:0-3399 GCA_050737935.1 Rhodanobacteraceae bacterium | reverse complement strand
GGTGGCTGGATCGACGGGGAATCCTACGGTTCGAACAAAGCCCACCCCTGCCATCTGCCGAGCACGGCGGCGGCACACCCACCATCGCGTCCGAACAGTGACGGCGTTCGCATGACGGATGTCATGTCCGCCCCGCATGCCGAACGGCAGGGGCAGATTCGGGGCTGATCGGCTACCGTAAAGCCACCCCGCCCGGCGATCGCGCGCCGAACCCATGGCCGCGCGCAAGGTCCAGGCGGCGGCCTGTTCAATCCGGACGACAAGAATGTCGCGAACAAAGTGGATCCTGACGCTCATCGGCGTCGTCATCGTGGCAGTGATCCTGTGGCGTATCTTCGCCGGTGGCGGCAAGGCAAATGGCCCCGACGGATCCGGGGCAGAGGCCGCCGTGCCGGTGACCGTGGTTCCGGCGACCGCCGAGAACGTGCCGATCTATCTCACCGGCTCGGGCACGGTCCAGCCGATCAGTACGGTCAACGTGCAGGCGCAGGTGGGCGGCCAATTGCTGAAGCTCGAGTTTGTCGAAGGCAAGCCCGTGAAGAAGGGCCAGGTGCTGGCCGAGATCGACCCACGCACCCTCAAGGCACAGCTCGACCAGGCGAACGCCAAACGCGCCCAGGATGCGACCCAGCTCGCCACCGCCAAGGCCAACCTCCAGCGTTCCGAGGACCCGAAATACCGCCAGTACGTCCCCGAGATCGATCGCATCACCCAGAAGAACACCGTCGCGCAGTACCAGGCGGCGGTGGCGGCCGACAACGCCGCGATCGCCGACAACAAGGTCCAACTCGGTTTCACCAGCATTGAATCGCCGATCGACGGCGTCGCCGGCATCCGTCAGGTCGATCCCGGCAATGTGATCACGACGTCCACGACGATCGTCACGGTCACCCAGATGCATCCGATCGACGTGGTCTTCAAATTGGCGGGAACCTACCTCGACCAGGTGCGCGCGGCGCAGGCCAAGGCTCCGTTGAAGATCGCGGTGATGAACGCCGACAACCAGGTGGTCGAAGACGATGGCGTGCTGAAGGTCATCGACAACCAGATCGATCCCGACACCGGATCGTTCGCGTTGAAGGCGGAGTTCCCCAACCCCGACAACCAGTTGTTCCCCGGACAATATGTTCCCGTGCGACTCGAAGTCGGCGTTGATGCCGACGTGCTGGTGGTGCCGACCGCCGCGGTACAGCGCGGCCCGGACGGCGAATACGTGTGGCTGGTCACCGACCAGCCGCCGCCTGGCAGCAGCGCGGAGCCGAAGGCCTCGGCCGCGACCAGCCGCGGCAAGAAGCCCGCCGCCGAAGGCAAACCCGCCGATCAAAAGCCGCCGCGCTACGTCAGGATGCAGCCGGTCACCACCGGCAACCAGTCGGGCGATACCGGGCTGATCGTCACCAAAGGCCTGAAGGCCGGAGACCTGGTGGTCACCGCCGGGCAGTTCCGGCTGAAGCAGGGCAGCAAGGTGCTGCCCATGAAGCCCGGCGAGATCCCGGCGCCACCGACCACGGCCGAGCTCAAGGCTGCTTCGCAGAAGGGCGGACGCGGGCGGAGGCGGTGATGGACACGATCAACGGGATCCGGGACCCGGGACCCGGGACCCGGGCGAATATGGGGTGCCTTGCATGAGGCCCATTTCTCACGCGAACAGAACGTCGCCCCCCTCACCCAGCGCTACGCGCTCGGCCTACGGCCGCCTCTCCCCAAGCGATGAAGCTGCTTGGGGGAGAGGGAGTTTTCATGCGCTACCGGTGGGGTCGCGCTCGTCACGGGTCCCGGGTCCCGGGTCCCGGGTCCCGACTCTTCTTCCAGTCCCGAACGTCTGGTCCCGGGTTCCGCCAACATGAGTTTCTCAAGCATCTTCATCCGCCGGCCGATCGCGACTTCGCTGCTGATGGCGGCGGTGTTGCTGCTCGGCATCATCGGCTACAAGGCGCTGCCGGTTTCCGCGCTGCCGGAGATCGAGGCGCCGAGCCTGGTAGTGACGACGCAATATCCCGGCGCCAGCGCGACCACCGTGGCGACGCTCGTCACCACGCCGCTCGAGCAGCAGCTCGGGCAGATTTCCGGCCTCACGATGCTGAGCTCGAACAGCGCCGCGGGACTGTCGACCATCACCCTGCAGTTCGGGATGAATACCGACCTCGACGTCGCGGCGCAGGACGTGCAGTCGGCGCTGCGTACCGCTCGCCTGCCGGGCAGCCTGCCGTATCAGCCCGTGTACAAGCGCGTCAATCCTGCCGACGCGCCGATCCTCACCCTCGCGCTCACCTCTGACAGCCTGCCGCTTCGAGACGTCAATGACTACGCCGATTCGATCCTGGCGCAGCGGCTGGCACAGGTATCCGGGGTGGGGCTGGTTTCGATCGCGGGCAACGTGCGACCGGCAATCCGGGTGCAGGTCGATCCCGGCAAGCTCGCCAACCTCGGACTCACGATGGAGGACGTGCGTTTGGCGCTTACCCAGGCCAACGTCAACGCCGCCAAGGGTTCGTTGAACGGTGCGGTGCAGACCTACGAGATCGGCACCAACGACCAGTTGCAGAGCGCGGCCCAGTACGCCAACACGATCATCGCCTACAAGAATGGCGCGCCGGTGCGGCTCTCGGATGTCGCCAGCGTGATCGAAGGCGTCGAGAACGACCAGCTCGCGGCGTGGGCCAACGGCAAGCCGGCTGTGCTGCTCGACATCCGCCGCCAGCCCGGCGCCAACATCATCAAGACCGTCGACGACCTCGAGCAGCTGCTGCCCAGCTTGCGCGCGGTGCTGCCCGCCGGCATCCATCTTTCGGTGTTCGCGGACCGTACCGTCACGATCCGCGCCTCGGGGCGCGACGTCGAGAGGACGCTGCTGATCGCGGTGGCGCTGGTGGTCGCCGTGATTTTCGTGTTCCTGCGCCGGCTGTGGGCCACCGTGATTCCCGCGGTCGCGGTGCCGTTGTCGCTGCTGGGCACCTTCGCCGTGATGGCGCCCGCGGGGTTCTCGCTGGACAACCTGTCGTTGATGGCGCTCACCGTCGCCACCGGGTTCGTGGTGGACGACGCGATCGTGATGATCGAGAACATCGTGCGCTACCTCGAACAGGGCAAGAGCGGCCGCGAGGCCGCCGAGATCGGTTCGCGCGAAATCGCCTTCACGGTGCTGTCGCTGACGGTGTCGCTGATCGCGGTGTTCCTGCCGCTGCTGCTGATGCCGGGCGTCACGGGGCGGCTGTTCCATGAATTCGCGTGGGTGCTCACCATCGCGGTCGCGATCTCGATGGGCGTGTCGCTGACCCTGACGCCGATGATGTGCGCGTACCTGTTGAAACCGGGCTCGCTGCCGACCGGCGACGAGGAGGCGCTGGAACACCGGCGCGGCTTCTACGCGAAAATGGTGGGTTGGTACGAGTCGAGCCT
>JBOHYO010000284.1:0-2193 GCA_050737935.1 Rhodanobacteraceae bacterium | reverse complement strand
AGGATCAGGAAGTTTTCCCGTGCCTCGCCTTCGGCCCGGCTCATCGTGGCATCGATCAGCGCCATCATCCCGCGCACCGATGGCCGTTGGCGCAACTGGCCGGTCAGGAACTCGATCGCGGCGCGCTCGCCCTCGCGCTTCCGGTACAGGTCCGTCAACGCCAGCACCGGCGTGATGCCGTGGTAGCGTTCGATCACCTGGCCGAGGAACTTCTCGGCGCGGTCCAGTTCGCCCGCATGCGCGTAGGCGTCGAGCAGCGGCGGCAGAATCTCGGGAACGAAGTCGACATCGGCGTCGACCGCCTGCTCGAATGCGAGCACGGCTTCGTTCCAGCGCCCTTCTTCGGCGTGCAGGTGACCGCTGATCATGTAGCCGCGCACGCAACCGGGCTGGCTGGCGAAGGCCTCCTCGAGATACGCGCGGGCTTCGGTGCGCGCGCCGTGCTGGCGCGACTGCTCGGCGAGCTCACACTGGAACTGGGCGATCGTCGCGGCCTGCGATTCGCCGGTCATCTTCTCCAGCCGCCGCGCATGGCCGATGGCCTTGTGCCAGTCACGCTCGTGCTGGTAGATCGCGATCAGGTGCCTGAGCGCAGACGGCGCATGCGCGTCCATCGCCACCAGATCGTCGAACAGCGCCTCGGCGCGATCGAGCAGGCCTGCGCGCATGTAGTCCTCGCCCAGCTCCAGCAGCGCGACCGTGCGCTCGGCCTCGCTCAGGTTCGAACGGCTGACCAGGTGCTGATGGACCCGGATCGCGCGATCGACCTCGCCGCGGCGGCGGAACAGGTTGCCGAGCGCGAGGTGGGTTTCCACCGTGTCGCGGTTGAACTCGGCCAGTTTCATGAATACCTCGATGGCCTTGTCCGGCTGCTCGTTGAGCAGGTAGTTGAGGCCACGGAAGTAGTTCGAAGACAGTTCGGTGACACGTGCGCCCGAGCGGCGCGCGCTCGCATGCCGGCCGATGATCCACCCCAGCCATGCGGCGAGCGGCACCAGCAGCAGCAACAGCAACAACGGATCGACGGGCAGCAGGCTCACCCAAGCCTCCGGTGGTACACCAGTCGGGAGCTTCCCCGGCAAACCGCCGGATCGGGGCGGGCGGGAAGACTCACGGTATCCACGGTGTCAGGGGCAATGTTGCGCGACGGACCGCACGCGGTCACGGCGAATGGCCGCGACCTTCGTTCACGCGGTGCCGCAATTCCTTGCCCGGCTTGAAGTGGGGAACGTACTTGCCCGGCAGCGCCACTGCCGTGCCGGTCTTGGGGTTGCGACCGGTGCGCGGCGGACGGTAATGCAGCGAAAAGCTTCCGAAGCCGCGGATCTCGATGCGGTCGCCGCTCGCCAAGGCGATGCTCATCTGCTCGATCACGTTGCGCACCGCAAGCTCCACATCGGCAAACGCCAAATGCTTCTGACGATCCGCGAGCGCGGAGATCAATTCGGATTTGGTCATCGATGGCAACGTGCGGCTACCTGGCAGGAAGGCGGATGCGGATCGCGCACCGGCGACCCGCATATTCACGGTGCCGCCCCCATACCGGGACGGCACCATCGTGCAGCATCAAAACGCAAGCCGTTATATAGACTTACTCGGGTTTATTCAACTTTTCTTTGAGCAGCGCCCCGAGTTTGGTGGTGGTGGTGCCCTGGCCCGCGTGCTGGTTCTGATACTCGGAAAGCGTCTCGGCCATCTCGGCCTCGTCCTTGGCGCGGATCGAAAGCTGCAGCAAGCGGCCCTTGCGATCCATGCCGATGAACTTGGCCTCGACCGGCTCGCCAACCTTCAGGTGCTGGCTGAGATCATCGATGCGCTCCTTCGAGAAATCGCGCGCCGAGAGGTAACCCTCGATGCCCTCGGCAAGATCGACCACCGCGCCCTTGGCGTCCACTTCCTTCACCGTGCCGTTGAGGATCGCTCCGCGCGGGTTCGCGGCCATGAATTGGCCGAACGGATCCTGCTCGAGCTGCTTGATGCCGAGGCTGATGCGCTCGCGTTCCGGGTCGACCGCCAGCACCACGGCGTCGACTTCGTCGCCCTTCTTGAACTCGCGGACCAGTTCCTCGCCATTGCCCTGCCAGGAAATGTCGGACAGGTGCACCAGGCCGTCGATGCCGCCTTCGAGGCCCACGAAGATGCCGAAGTCGGTGATCGATTTGATCGCCCCATGGACCTTGTCGCCCTTCTTGT
>JBOHYO010000283.1:0-2653 GCA_050737935.1 Rhodanobacteraceae bacterium | reverse complement strand
TCCATTTCCGGCGTCACGATGCCTTGTCGCGCGTAATGCATCTGGGTGACGTTGGCGCCGGCTTTCGCGCGCCGCGGCTTCGGGAGGTTCGGAAAACGCACGTCGGCGAGCAATGCGGCCTCGGCATGGTGGCGGCCGAACTCGGACGTGCGATTGGGCAGCACCTCGGTGTCGCCGCGCTCGGCGATCCACGCCGCGCGCAGTTTCGGCAGCCCGGCCACGAGGTCCGCAGTGAACCCGGTGTCGGTGTACGGGCCGGACGTGTCGTACACGGTGAACGGCGCATTGGCTTCCACGCCGAACATCGCAGGCGTTTCCGTCAGCACGATTTCGCGCATGGGCACGCGGATGTCGTCCCGGCTGCCGATGACGTGCGTCTTGCGCGAGCCGCGAATCGGCGAGGTGACGGTTTCGGAAAGTTGCTGCGCTTCCCGCAGGAGGTCGGAAGGCTGGGCATTCATCGGCGTCACTCCGTTTCGATGCAGGCGGGGAATCCTGCTTCGCGGAACGTCCGCACAGTCGGACGTGCGGGCGGGCGCGAATGGATTCGCATATCAAAACGGGCGGTGCCGGTCGCACGAACATGCCGCCGTGCGGCGAAGCTCCCTACACCGGTGCGAACCGGATCAGGTTCCAAGGGTTTCTCTCAGCCGATGCGATCCATCGCGAGCGGCACCCCCGCTTCAAGCCACCATTCAAGCACGTTTGCGGAGTCATGGCGAATACCCGCGATGGAAACGTGGCGATGCGCCACTGACATTCATTCGAAGCGGCTGTGAACGCCCGTTCGAAGCGGCTGTTGTGAAAAGTCAGGCCATGGATGGCCGTTCTGGATCAGCCGAAGTCGGGAAACTTCACTTGTCCACGACGCCGAACGAAGCCGCGATCAGGGACGATCGCAAGAATATGCCCGCAGGAACATGTCCACGGTGGCTTCCAGGTGCGACTCGGCTTCCTCGTGGCTCGGTTTGCCGCAGCCGAAACACATGCGTGCGTGGTGCTCGCCCTTGAGCAGGGCGAAGAACTGGCAGGCCGCACGCCGGGTGTCGGCGATGTCGAGTTGGCGCGCATCCACCTGCTTTTGCAGCATCGCAGCCAGCGCGGCCTGCACCTGCATGGGGCCGGCTTCCCAGAACAACTTGGCGAGCTTGGGCGATTGCTGCGAGCTTGCGACCAGCGTGCGGTGCATGCCCAGCGCCCCGTCGCTCATCATCAGGTCGAAGAAGGCGCGCGCGACGCCGAGCAACTGGCCGCGCACCGGCGCATGGACATCCACCTCGAAAATCAACGTCGGCAGCATGCCTTCGCACTTGCAGCGCACGGTCTCGATGAACAAGGCCTCCTTGCCGCCGAAATGGCTGTACACCGTCAGTTTCGACACACCCGCCTCGGCCGCCACCGCGTCCATGCTGGTGCCCTCGAACCCTTGCTGCGGGAACAGTCGCTTGGCCGCTTCCAGGATCGCGGCCCGCTTTTCGAGATCCTTGGGCCGGCCCGGGCCGGCGCAGCGTTCGGGGGTGGCGTTCATGAGGTGTCGATTCATTCAAAGCTGATCCAGGCGTTATTATACGCGCGAGTACACATTTCTTCGCCCGGCCCTTCCGCTGACCGTGTCCGATGCGTCCGTGATCGTGTCCGCGGACACTCGCAGATCAGGATCCGGCCCGGCATCGCTTTGATATTCGAGGGAAAACCAGTCTCGAAGTGCTGGCCCAGAACGTGCATCGAAGAGTCTGCGGCCTCGGGTGACCGCTGTCATGGCGGCGCGGTGACTTCCGGCACTTCGTGGCCGCCGGGGCAACCGGCAACCTGACCGCGTTGCCCGCGCGACAGCGCCCGCCTAAGCTTGTGCGGTTTTGGGCCGCAGGAATTTCTGCAGACATGAACATGAATCCGCCCTCTGAAGTTGCCCGCCGAAACATGGTCGAAAATCAGGTCCGGGCATGGGAAGTACTCGATGCGCGCGTGCTGGACGTGCTGGTCGCACTGCCGCGCGAGGCTTTCGTTCCCAAGGTGTACGAGGCGCTGGCGTATGCCGACGTCACGCTGCCGATCGGCTACGACGAAGTGATGCTGAAGCCGGTCGTTGAAGGCCGCGCGCTGCAGGCACTGCTGCCGCTGGCCAGCGAGCGCGTGCTCGAGATCGGCACCGGCACCGGTTATTTCGCGGCTTGCCTTTCGCGACTCGGCAAGCACGTGACCAGCATCGATATCCGGGCCGGATTCGTGGAAGCCGCGCGGCAGCGTCTGCAGGCCCTCGCCATCGACAACGTCGAGTGCGTGCATGCCGATGCATTTTCGGGGTTCGCGCCAGCGGAGCCTTTCGACGCGATCGCGGTGACCGGTGCGGTCGCCGAGCTGCCGCCGAGTTTCGGCGAATGGCTGAAACCGGATGGTCGCATGTTCGTGATCCAGGGCTTTGCGCCCGCGATGCAGGCGGTCCTGCTGCAACGCGCCGCGGACGACGGCTGGATCGAGGACCGCCGATTCGAAACCGATGTCCCGTACCTGACCGGCGCCGGGCCCTCGCCGCAATTTCATTTGTAGGAGCGGGCCGTGCCCGCGACGGACATTCCATCTCGGCCATGGGCCACTCCTGCAACAGCGATTCAACATCGGATTAAGGATTGTCCCGCATGACCCAACGTCACGT
>JBOHYO010000282.1:0-8830 GCA_050737935.1 Rhodanobacteraceae bacterium | reverse complement strand
TGTGCTGGCGCAGATCCTTCGCGCCCAGTGCGCAGTTGAGCCCGACGGAAAGCGGCCGCGCGTGTGCGACCGAATACCAGAACGCTTCGGCAGTCTGGCCGGAGAGCGTACGCCCCGAGCGATCGGTGATGGTGCCCGAAATCATCACCGGAAGCCGTCCGCCCAGCTCGTCGAATGCGCGCGCAATGCCGGCTAGTGCGGCCTTGGCGTTCAACGTGTCGAAGATGGTTTCCACCATCACGACGTCGGCGCCGCCCTCGACCAGGCCTTGCGTCGCAACCGCGTAGGCGCTTTCCAACTCGTCGAAATCGACGTTGCGGAAACCGGGATTGTTGACGTCCGGCGACAGCGATGCGGTGCGGCTGGTCGGGCCCAGCACCCCGATTGCGAAACGCGGGCGATCCGGCGTTTTGCGCTCGACCTGGTCGCATGCTTCGCGCGCCAGCTTCGCGCCCTCGCGGTTCAACTCGTGCACCAGGTGCTGGAGCGCGTAGTCGGACTGGCTGATCGAGGTGGAATTGAAGGTGTTGGTCTCGACGAAGTCCGCGCCGGCGGCAAGGTACGCGGCGTGGATGTCGCGGATGATTTCGGGATGGGTCAGCGACAGCAGGTCGTTGTCGCCCTTGAGATCGCGCTGGCAGCCATTGCCGTCGGCATGTTCGCCACCGTGTTCGTGTGCGTGCGCTGAATCGCAGCCGTGGGCGAACCTTTCGCCACGGTATCCGGCCTCGTCCAACGCATGCTGTTGCAGCATGGTGCCCATGGCGCCATCGAGCACCAGGATGCGTTGCGCCAATGCAGCGTCGAGCTTTTCGACGCGGTCGGCGTGAAGCCAAGGCAGATTGTATGGCATGGGTTTTTTCCTGTAGGAGCGGGCCATGCCCGCGAGGATGCCCGCATGTGTGGTGGTGTCCGGAACGCGCGCATGGCGCGCTCCTGTACATGGCTACGCAGGTTTTCGTGCCAGCAGACTCAATACCTCGAAATGCGGCGAGCGTGCTTCGCGTGAAATGCGCTCGCACTGCAGTACTTCAAGGCCAGCCTTGCGCGCGAAACCCGACAACTCTTCGCGCCTGAAGCCGAGATTCTTGTGGTCGAAGGGCGCGACCGCGGCGCGGTGCGCGTGTTTCGCCAGGGTCGCAGCCAGCAGCCGGCCGCCGCGCTTCAGTACGCGCGCCGCCTCGGCTACCGCCTGTTGCGGGCGTCCGCTGTAGGTGAGGGCGTGCATCATCAGCACCAGGTCGAACCGGCGCTCGCCCACTTCGAGCGCGTGCATGTCGCCATCGATCACTTCGACATTGCGAAACGCCTTGAGGCGCTTGCGTGCGGCGGCGGCGACGTTGGCGCTCGAATCCACGCACACGATCGAGTGCGCGTGCGGCGCCAGCAATTCGGCAAGTACGCCGTCGCCGGACGCGATGTCCAGCACGTCGCCCGTCTCGAGCAGTTGCAGCAAGGTACGCGCGAGGGTTTCCCAGGTGCGCCCGGGCGAATAGTGCCGCTCCATGTCACCGGCGACGCTGTCGGCCCAGCCGCGATTGCGGGCGCGCGCGGTGAGCACCGTCGGCAGTCGCTGGGCGTCGCCGTCTAGCACGGCGTCATCCACGCTGTCCTCGAGCGCGCGCAGCAGGCCCGCGGCGTTCCGGAATCCGTGTTCGTTGAAGCGGTAGTACGCGGACACGCCGGCGCGGCGGTCATGCACCAGGCCCGATTCCTTCAATTTCGCGAGGTGTGTGGAAACCCGAGGCTGCGCGAGCCGCAGGACCGACGCAAGTTCGGCGACGGTCAGTTCCTCGCGCCTCAGCAGGGCGAGCAGGCGCACCCGCGTGGGATCGGACAACACCCGCAACAGCGCGGTAGCGGAAACCAGATCAAGCATTCCATCTTTATATCAGGATAAAGAGATCAATTAAAGCTTCGCGTGCGTCGCCGGCTCGGTTGCGCGCGCGACAGGTTATGATGGCTGGCTGGATTGTCGCGCCTTGCGGCGCGGGAGCGGGCAGAACGAACGGCGAGAGGTAGTGCGATGGATTTCCAGTTCTCCGAAGAGCAGTTGCAGATCCAGTCGATCGCCCGCGAGTTCGCGCAGAAGCGGATCGCGCCGGTGGCGGCGGATTTCGACAAGTCCGGTGAGTTTCCGCTCGAAAATATCCGCGAGATGGGCAAGCTCGGATTGATGGGTATCGAGGTGCCGGCGGAGTATGGCGGGGCCGGGATGGATGCGATCAGCTACGTGCTGGCGATGATCGAGATCGCCGCCGCCGACTGCGCGCACTCGACCATCATGAGCGTCAACAACACGCTCTACTGCAACGGCCTCATGAAGTTCGCCAGCGAGGAACAGAAGCACAAGTACGTGACACCGATCGCTTCCGGCGTGGCGATCGGTGCGTTCGCGCTGACCGAACCGCAGTCGGGTTCCGACGCCACCGCGATGCGCTGCCGCGCCGTCAAGCAGGCGGACGGCAGTTTCGTGATCAACGGCAAGAAGAGCTGGATCACTTCCGGCCCGGTTGCGGATTACATCCTGTTGTTCGCGATGACCGATCCGGAAAAGCAGGCGCGCGGAATCACCGCCTTCATCGTGGATGCCTCCCGCAAGGGTTTCAGCCGCGGCAAGACCGAGCCCAAGCTCGGCATCCGTGCGTCGGCGACCTGCGAGATCGAGTTCGACGACTACGTCGCGCAGCCTGAAGATGTGATCGGGCAGGAAGGCCACGGCTTCAAGATCGCGATGGGCGTGCTGGACGCCGGCCGCATCGGCATCGCGTCGCAGTCCGTGGGTCTCGCGCGCGCCGCGTACGAGGCCACACTGGAGTATTCGCGTGACCGCAAGGCCTTTGGCCAGCCCATCGGTTCCTTCCAGATGACCCAGGCGAAGATCGCCGACATGCGCTGCAAGCTGGACGCTGCGCGCCTGTTGACCCTGCGTGCGGCATGGTTGAAGCAGGAATCGGCGAGGACCGGCGCGCGTTTCTCGACCGAGGCCGCCGTCGCCAAGCTGACCGCGTCCGAAGCGGCGATGTGGATCACCCACCAGGCCGTGCAGATCCACGGCGGCATGGGTTATTCGCGCGAAATGCCGCTCGAGCGCTATTTCCGCGATGCCAAGATCACCGAGATCTACGAGGGCACGTCGGAAATCCAGCGCATGGTGATCGCGCGCAACGAGACGGGTCTGCGGTGACGCGCAAGCGGTTTCGCTCGCTACGCTGCATGGATTTCACAGCAACGGTTCATTCGCCAGGCGCGGCTTGCGGATAAATGAACTGTCGGAGTACTTTACTTTTTTGTGCCTGGTTGGAATCGGAAATTTTGCAAGCCATTGAATAATCGAGCTTCATTATCTTGGCACAAAAAATGCTGATTACGCCCCCTGAGAGACGACTCGTATCGAGAGATAAACCCCTATGAGCGTGCGAAGAAACAACGCGCCATCGCTGCGATGTTGATCGGTGGAATGGTGTTCGCGGGCGTTGCCAGTGCCAAGCCATTTGTGATCAAGCTTGCACAGCAAGGAAGCAACGTCATTGCGACGCTGCTGATCGGCGGCTTCGCGGGCCTGCGCCGGCGCAGAGCCTGGCGGGTCATCTGACCGGCGCCGACATGCACGCACCCCTCCACTTTATCTCCGGCTTGCCGCGTTCGGGCTCGACGCTGCTGGTGGCCCTGCTTCGGCAAAATCCCCGTTTCCAGGCCGGTATGTCCGGCCCGCTGGCGGGGATGTTCGGTGCGCTTTTGGGCGAGATGAGCGAGCGCAACGAATTCGCGGTGTTCCTGGACGAAGCCAAGCGCCAGCGCATCCTCAAGGGGCTGTTCGACCAGTTCTACGCCGACTGCAAGGCCGAGGTGATCTTCGACACCAGCCGCGCGTGGTGCGCGCGCCTGCCGGCGATCGCCAAGCTGTTCCCCGACGCCAAGGTCATCGCCTGCGTGCGCCACCTGTCGTGGATCGTGGACAGCATCGAGCGGCTGGTGCAGAAGAACACCTTCAGTCCTTCCTCGATCTTCAGCTACAGCCCCGGCGGCACGGTGTACACGCGCGCCAGTGGCGTGGCCGGCGCCGAGGGCCTCCTGGGCTTCCCCTACGACGCCTTGAAGCAGGCCTGCTACGGCCACCAGGCCGATCGCCTGTTGCTGGTCCAGTACGAAACCTTGACCAGTGAACCGGCCAAGGCCATGCAGGCGATCTACACCTTTCTAGTTCAACCGCATTTCCAGCACGATTTCGAGCACGTCGATTACGACGTGAGCGAGTTCGATCGTCGCGCCGGCACCCCCGGCCTGCATACGGTGCGCGGCAAGGTCCACGCGGAGCCGCGCAAAACCCTGCTGCCGCCGGACCTGTTCCTGCGTTTTGCCAATGATGCGTTCTGGCGCGATCCCCAGCGCCTGCCGGAGAACGTGCACATGGTTTGAGCCGCGGCGGCCCCGTCCGCGGCATGGGTAGCTGAACGCAACTTCCGAGCACCGCGGAGACATCGCCATGAACCGCATCTACAGACTCGTTTGGAACCGCGCCTTGCACACCATGCAGGTTGCACCCGAAATCGCGCATTCGCGCGCCGGCGGCGCGGCCGGGAGCAGTGGCCCGCCCCTGCGCAAGCACCCGCTGGCGCTGGCTTGCGCGGCGGCGATCGCACTTGGCGCGCTGACGTTGCCGGCGTGGGCGACGCCGACTTGCCCATACGGTTCGACGACGCTGGGCAGCACCACGGGCGCGCCCGGTGCCAATGGCCCGGGCGGCGCCGCCGGGGGCAACGGCGGCGTTGGGTATGCCGTCGCGGGAAGTGGCAGTTATTGCGTGCCTGCTGGGGGATCCATCGCCGGTGGAACGGGCGGCGAGGGCGGTTACGGATTCCCCCACGGTGGCGCTGGTGGCGCCGGCGGCACGGGGGTGACCGGCACCGGCTTTGCGCTGACCAATGACGGAACGATCAGCGGGGGCGTGGGCGGCGCCGGCGGCTTGAATTTCGTAAGTTTCGCCGGCGTCGGCGGCACCGGCGGTGTCGGGGTGAGTGGCAGCGGCTTCGCGCTGACCAATGACGGAACCATCAGCGGGGGAGCGGGTGGCGCCGGCGGCACCGGATACTTCGGCGGCGCTGGTGGTGCCGGTGGTGCGGGGGTGACCGCTTCGGGCAACAGCAGCATCGTCAATGCCGGCGCCATTACCGGCGGAGCGGGCGGCGACTCCGGCAACGGAGTCGTTGTCCAGGACGGCGCCGGTGGCGCCGGCGGCGCGGGCATCAGCGGCAGCGGCTTCACCCTGACCAATGGAGGAACGGCGAGCGGAGGCGCGGGCGGTAACGGCAACGGCGGCAACGGCGGCGGCTACTATTCCGGCACCGGTGGCACTGGCGGCACTGGTGGCGCTGGAGTCAGCGGCAGTGGCTTTGCGCTGACCAACGACGGCACGATCAGCGGCGGCGCGGGCGGCACAGGTGGCGGCGGAAACTCCGGTGGCACCGGTGGCGCCGGGGGTACGGGGGTGGCCGCTTCCGGCAATGGCAGCATCGTCAACGCCGGCAGCATTACCGGCGGAGCGGGCGGCGTCGGCGGCTACGGAGTCGGCAACGACGGCGCCGGTGGCGCCGGTGGCGCGGGAGTCAGCGGCAGCGGCTTCACCGTGACCAATGACGGAACGATCAGCGGCGGCGCGGGCGGCGACGGCTACGGCGGTAGCTTCCTCCCCCGTGGATTCTTCGGCGGTACTGGCGGCGCGGGTGGCGCGGGGGTCAGCGGCAGCGACTTCACCGCGACCATCGACGCGGGTGGCTCCATCACCGGCGGACGGGGCGGCACCGGCGGCAGTGGATTTTTGCATGGCGCCGGTGGTGCTGGCGGAGCGGGTGTCGTGTCCACGGGCAGCAGCAGTATCACCAACGCCGGCAGCATCCGTGGTGGCTACGGCGGCGCCGGATTCGTCGAAGGCGCTGGTGGCGCCGGTGGCGCGGGGGTCAGCGGCGGCGACTTCACCCTGGCCAACGATGCGGGTGGCTCCATCACCGGCGGGCGGGGCGGCACCGCCAACGCTGGTTCAGGTGGAGCTGGCGGAGCGGGTGTCGTGTCCACGGGCAACAGCAGTGTCACCAACGCCGGCAGCATCAGTGGCGGTTTCGCGGGCGATGGCGTCACGCGAGCGGATGCGGTGGATTTTTCGGGCGCCGGCAACCGCCTGACGCTGGAGGCAGGTTATTCCTTCACCGGCAACGTCGTCTCGACCAGCGGTCCCGGCAATGGCGGCGATACATTGGCGTTGGGTGGAAGCGCCAATGGCACCTTCAATCTCGCGCAAGTCGTCACAGGCGCACCCACGGCTTACAACGGCACGGTGCAGTACGCCGGCTTCAACGATTTGGCGAAGACCGGCTCGAGCACCTGGGTCGTGACCGAACAAGGCGCCGGCTTCGCCGGGCGCATCACGGTCGCCGGCGGCACACTGCAGGTCGGCAACGGCACCACCACAACCATGCTCAGCGGTGGCGGTGCGACAGTGGAAAACGGCGCCACCCTCGGCGGGTTCGGCACGCTGGCCGCGTTATCGACCACCATCGATGCGGGCGGCACCTTGAGTCCCGGCGGGGGCGTCGCCAACCCGGGAAGGCTCACCATCGATGGTCCGCTCAACATGTTCGGGACCCTCGGCATCGATATCGACGGCACCAGCATCGACGCCTTCGACGTGCTGGATGTCACAGGCGATGCGACCTTCGGCACCAACAGCTTTTTCAGCTTCATGCTGGGCAACTACAGCAATCAGCAAGCCGGCGACACCTTCCAGTTCTTCAACGCCGCCTCGTTCCTGGACTTTGCCGACGCCAGCTTCAACTGCAGCGGCCTGTCGGCCGGATTGAGCTGCAGCCTGAGCGACAAGGGCGACTATTTGCTGTTGTCCCTGAATGGCATGGGTGGGGGCGGCGGTACGACCAGCGTGCCGGAACCCGCCGAACTCGGCCAGTTCGGCTTGGGCCTGCTGCTGATCGGCGGGTTCGTGAGTTTGCGGCGGCGCAGGGCCTGACGCCAAGACCCGGAAGACGAGTTGTCCTGAAAACAACAACCCGGGCAACGGGAGGTGTTTTTAAAAGGGGCGACTTGTGCCTGGTGTGTTCGCCGTGTGCTGCCGAAAGTCGCTGGGTCCCCGCCTTCGCGGGGACGACGGCGTGATATTTACTCATCAAGGTAGAGATGGAATAGGAGGCTTCCATCATTTGCGCGTGCGGTACGGCTCCGCATCCACCGAAATGAACTCGGGCTCCTCGCGGTCCAGCCGCAGGGCGGTGAGCTTGCCGCCCCACACGCAACCGGTGTCGATGGCATGGATGCCGAGGCCTGCGAACCGACCCAGTGCCGACCAGTGGCCGCATACGATGCGAGTCTCGCGGCGCTTGACGCCGGGCACTTCGAACCAGGGGTACAGTCCGGTGCGCTGGGTTCCCGGCGTGCCCTTTGCGTCGAAGTCGATGCGACCGTGGGCATCGCAGTAGCGCATGCGCGTGAAGATGTTGATCGCGGCGCGCAAGCGGTCGTGGCCATGGAGTTTCGACGACCATTGCGCGGGGCGGTTGCCGAACATCCGTTGCAGCAACGCGTGATGGCCCGGCCCGCGCAGTGCGCGCTCGACTTCGTGTGCGATGTGCAGCGCCTGCTTGAGCGTCCATGACGGCGCGAGGCCGGCGTGCACCAGCGTGAAGCCGAGCTCGGCGTCATGATGGAGCAGCGACTGGCCGCGTAGCCAATCGATCAGGACGGGGCCGTCCTCTGCTTCCAGCACCCGCCGGAGGTCCTGGTTGGTGCGCGCGCGCGCTTCCGGTTCGCGTTCCGCGATCGCGAGCAGACTGAGGTCGTGGTTGCCGAGCGCCACCACGCAGCGTTCGCGCAAGCCGTGCACCAGCCGCAGCACTTCCAGCGATTCGCCGCCGCGGTTGACCAGGTCCCCGCAGAACCACAGATGGTCCGATGCGGGATCGAAACGCAGCCGCTCCAGCAGGCGCTCGAGTTCCGGATGGCAACCTTGCACATCGCCGATCGCGTAGATGGCCATGTGCTCAGCGGCCCGGCATCAGTGCAGGGTGCGGGGGACCGACAGTACGAATTCGGGAATCGGTACTTCGAAGTCGGTGCCGTCGTCGGCGTGGAAGAGATAGGCGCCGCGCATGGTCCCGACCTGGGTTTCGAGTACCGCACCGGACGTATAGCGGTAATGTTCGCCCGGCTGCAGCCGCGGTTGCTCGCCCACCACGCCTTCGCCGTGGACTTCCTCGACCTTGCCGTTGGCGTCGGTGATGACCCAGTGGCGCGTATGCAAGCGTGCCGGCATCACGCCGAGGTTGCGCAGCGTGACCTCGTAGGCGAACACGTAACGATCCGCCTCCGGCTTCGACTGTTCCGCGACGAAGTTCGCCTCGACTTCGATCTCGACGGAGTAAGGCTCGGGTTCGCGCGATTCGCGCGATTCGCTGGTGGTGGTGGGGCGTGGACTCATGAGGGCCTGCTGACGCCATGCCAGGCGAGCCGCGTTGCTTCCGCAGCGGTCGCCAGACGAGGCGCGCGCCGCAGCGTCATGGTGGGTCCATGGCCAAGGCGTGCACCGAAGGATGGCGGCCGCTGCGGAGCAACCCTTCGGGCCGGGGCCATTTGCCCGCATGGCTGCGTCATCACTCGTCTATGTATCGACATACATCTTCCTCGTTCTTCCTTGCCCTGCGGGCAAAGGGCCGACGGCGCGGCCACGTGGCATAGCGTTAGCAGGCCCTATGGGCAGGACGTCCGGTGGCGGCCGTGGCATCATACGCGCCTTCGTGGCCGGTCACGGATTGTCGTGCAACAAAAG
>JBOHYO010000281.1:0-4294 GCA_050737935.1 Rhodanobacteraceae bacterium | reverse complement strand
GTCGTGCCCCGCAAATCCTCGAGCGTCAAATAGCGTCCCCAGAATAGAAGTATGGTTACCGGGGGAATCCAATAGAGCACCAAGATGGCGATGGCCGCTTCGAGAAAGGCCAGTGGGGACTGCGTCGTCTTTAGCCATTTGAAATGCATGCGCGCCGACCAGCGGGCAAACCAAGGCAGGCACGCGTCCAGCTTTCTTCCGTCCGGAAAGATGGCGGGCAGTTGCGCAATGCCATCCCACAGGCGTTGCATGTACAGTTGAAAGCAAAGATAGAGGCAGAAAATGACCACCGGACCGAAGAGATAAAACGGAATGTACGGCAACGTGGTCTGCAGAAAAGAAAGCGGCAAGGCCGATGAATTCTTTACCAGTTGAGAATCCGGGGTCGTGAAAATTCTTAAGCCGACGATCACGTTCAACAGCAACGTGAGGCACATTAACCATCCGGCCTTGACTGCCGTTTCACGGACCAGCTTCAAACCCTCGAGCGGGGACACCGAATCCGGAAGAATGGCGCCGAACAGATTAGCTCCGGCGAGTTGCGGACTGAGGAGTCCGGTGGCGCCTTGCATGTCGGCAGCCTGGAGGTTCGCTTGCATGAGCTGAGTTCCGAGCAAGCTGGCTTCCCCCATATTTGCCTGCACCAACGTGGCGGAATTTCAAAGGCCTCCATTGTACCCGCTCCTCGAAATGCACCGAACATGTTCAACCGTTGCACCGGAATGGTGAAACGGGCAAGGCCACGCTGTGCGATGCCGGCGGCGTGCCGCTACGCGAGCTTCGTGCCCAGCGGCACGGGCTTGTCGGGTACGCAGAGGGCGACTTCGCCGTCGGCATCGTGGAACCCGGTGACGAGGCATTCCGACATCAGCGGGCCGATCTGCTTCTTCGGAAAGTTCACGATGCCCACCACCAATTTTCCGACGAGTTCCTCGGGCCAATACAACTCCGTGATCTGCGCGCTGGACTTCAGGACACCGATGTCCGCGCCGAAATCGACCTGCAGCACGTAGGCGGGCTTGCGCGCCTCGGCGAACACCCGCGCGTCGATGATCCGACCGACCCGCAGTTCGACCTTGGCGAAGTCTTCCCAACGAATCGTTTCCATGCACCACCTCCCGGCAGGCATACTACCTGTCGGCGAGAGGAGGGGTCATGCTTGCGTTGTGGCTGAAGGCGTTCCACATCATCGGGGTGGTGACCTGGTTCGCGGGGCTGCTCTACCTGCCGCGGCTGTTCGTCTACCACGCCGAGGCAAGCGGGCAGGCGATTCGTGACCGCTTCAAGACGATGGAGCGGCGTCTTCTGGTGATGACCCACATCGGCGCAGGGCTCGCGATTGCCTTCGGGATCGCCACGCTGACCGCCGAGTCGTTCTACCTCGACGCCGGCTGGCTGCACGTGAAGCTGGCGCTGGTTGCGCTGGTGGTGGTCTATCACGGCGTACTGGTGAAGCTGGCGCGGGACTTCGCGCATGACCGCTGCCGCTGGGGATCGCGCGCGCTGCGCTGGTTCAACGAGATCCCGGCCTTGCTGCTGCTCGCGATCGTGATCCTGGCCGTGGTGAAGCCGTAAGGGGATCTTCCCTCCACCTGTTCCATTCTGACTTTCCGCAACAACCACTCCGAATGAGACACCGTTCTCAAATCGCGCGCAGCCACCCCGCCGGCTTGCTATAGTTTCGCCGACGCGGGGAGTCCTCATGGCATCGCTGTTGGCCCGGCAGAATCCCGATGCGGAGCTGCAGGCGGCATTTCGCCGCCATCTTCCGCAACGTTTGCGTACGCTGCTTCGGCGCGCGCGCGCGCAGTGCCGTGCCGGATGGGATTGCAACGTGCTGCGTTCGTTGCACGACGAGATCGCGCAGTTGGCGGGGACCTGCGGCCGTTACGGGATGCTCGAGACCGGCGAGCGGTTGCTGGCGCTGGAATCGGCATTGGCTCCCGCGCTCGCCGCGCATGATGTCCCGGACGCCGCAAGCAACGCCCGAATCGACGCGCTGCTCGACAGCTTGCGCCCGCACCTGCAGCAGGTGTCCCCGGGACCAGGCCTGCCGGCATGGATGCAGGATGCGACGCCGGCTGCCGCGAAGGCCCCGTTTCCACGATGCGAAGTACCGCCGGCGAACTATCGGGTGCAGCTCGGACTCGCCGGTGACGACGACGAGGACTTCGCGCCGGCGGCGGCCGCCTCCGAGGTGATCGCCATCCAGCCGGCGCCAGTCGCCGTGCCCGAGCCCGCACGCGGGCCACGCGTGCGCATCGTGAACGACGACGACCCGCTGGTGAACGAATTGATGGTGCGTCTCGACCAGCAGGGCTGCGACGTGACGCTGGTCGAGCGCCTGGAGAACCTGATCGAGCAATTGCGCGGTGCGCCGCCCGATCTGGCAGTGGTCGTCGCCGATGCGCAGATGCCCCTGGAGGAACTGACCCCGGTGCTGCGCGACGCGCGTCGCGATCCGGCCCACCGCGTGCGCCTGCTGGTACTGCTGCGCGAGCCCGACGTCGAACTCCGGTTGCGCGCGCTGCGCGCCGGCGCCGACCGCTGCCTCGCACTGCCGGCGGCACCCAGCGACGCCGTCGCCGCAGCACTCGAACTCGCCATGGTCGACCAGGAATTGCCCTATCGGATCCTGATCGTCGACGACGACGCGCCACAGGCTTTGTTCGCGCAAGCAATCCTGCGCCGTGCCGGAATGGAGACGAGGGTTCTCGGCGAATCGCTTGCGGTACTGGAAGAACTCGACCGTTTCCAGCCGGACCTGCTGTTGCTCGATTTGAACATGCCCGACTGCGACGGCTTCGAGCTGACCGCACTCGTCCGGGAAAGGGAAGGCTATGTCAACACGCCGATCGTATTCCTGTCGGGCGACCAGGACGAGGACCGGCAGTTCGCGGCGCTGGACGCCGGCGGCGACGATTTCCTGATGAAGCCGATCCGTCCCGCGCACCTGGTCGCCGCGGTCACCAACCGGGTGCGGCGTGCGCGCGCAGCCGCCTCGCGCAACCGGCGCAAGCGCCGACGGGACGCGGTGACCGGCCTCCACGAACGCATGCAATTGCTGGATGCGCTGTCCGAACACCTTGCTGCCGGCGGCGGCTATGCGGCGCCCGGCGGCCTGCTGGCGATCGAGGTACAAAACGCAGCGGCGCTGCGCAACCGGCTCGGCCTCATTGCCTTCGACCAGTTGCTGACGCAGATCGGCGAATTCATCGTGCGCAACGCCCGCGCCGGCACCATGACCGCCCGGCATGGCCAGGCCGCATTCCTGGTCTTCGCCCCGGCCCGCAACGAGCGTGAGCTGTTGGCGCTGGCAGCGGAACTGGCCGCGGCCGCCGGCGACCAGCGCTTCGGCGCCCAGGCATCTGCGGTACGTCTGGCATTTGCCGCCTGCGGCTTCGACCCGGCCACCAGCGAATCCGCGATCGCGCTGGCGGCCGTGGAAGACACGCTGCGGGCCGCGCGCGTGCGTCCGGACGGAGTCGCCGCACATTCCAAACTCGCACCGGGCGCGGATGCGATCGCGCAGCGCATCGAATCGGCGCTGGACAATGGTTCGTTCGACCTCGCGTTCCAGCCGATCATCCCGATCCGGGGAGCGGCTGGACCGCATTACCAGGCGCTGCTGCGCCTGCGCCATGATGGACGCGAATTCCTCGCGGCCGAACTGGTCCCCGCGGCGATCCGCGCCGGATCGATCGGGGCGGTCGACGCGTGGGTGGTGGAGCGCTGCATCGGGATTCTTGCGGAGCGCCATGAGGAAGGCGAGCCGGTGTGTCTGTTCGCAAGCCAGTCGCTTCGTGGATGGGAGGATGGCGCGCGGCTCGGACAGCTGGCCATCCGCCTCGCCACTGCAGATATCGGCGCGGGCGTGCTGGTGCTCGAATTCCGCTGTGAGGAAGCACGCGCAAACCCGAAAGCCTGGTCCGAACTCGCACGGGGACTCGAGCAGACGGGTGTTCGCCTGTCGCTGGCGGGCATCGATGCGGAAGCCATCGCGGCGGGGCTGATCGACGATCTGCCGCTCGACTACGTGAAGGTCGCCCCCGACCTCGGCGACGCCGACCTCGAACGGATCGTGCGGATCGCCCATTCGCGCCAGTTGCGAGTCATCGCGCCGCACATCGAGGCGGTGGCGCGTGCCGAGCGTTTGCAAGCTGCGAGCGTCGACCTGTTGCAGGGCAACTACTTCCAGCCGCCCGTCGCCACGCTCGATGATGCGTTCCCCTCCGGAGGACCATGAACGTGGCCAATCCGCGTGACGGAACCCTTGTCTCGTGGTCGCGCGTAA
>JBOHYO010000280.1:0-2523 GCA_050737935.1 Rhodanobacteraceae bacterium | reverse complement strand
GTCTTGACCGGCACCGGATGCACGTTCACATCGTGCAACGCATACAGGATCGCGTGCGTATCCCGGGTGTCATTCTTGTTGCCGCTGCGGTGGGCTGCGGTGTGCTGGGCCGGCAGGATCCTGACCTCCACACCACGCGCCTGGATCTCCCGCGCCCAGGCCTGCGCGCCGGGCCCGGTTTCCATCGCCACCGTCAGCGGCGGCTCCAGCTTCGCGATGAACGCATGCATCGCCTTGCGTGACTTCAGTCGGCCCTCCTGGACGATCTCACGCTGCGCGTTCTCGGCCGCAATCTGAAAAAGGTTCTTGGCCAGGTCGATGGCAATGGCCGTGACTTTGTCCTTGGCCAGATCGGCGGCAATCGCAGTAATCTTGTTCATGGGCTCGCCCTCGCGCTGCGTTGTGATGGAAGCGATAGCTCACCACCACTGGCACATCGATGCCTGAATGCGCGGGGGCGAGTCCATGCGATTACAAAAGCCGCAAGTACGGCAGCATGACACTGGCGCGGCATGTAGCAAGCGACGTCAGAGTGCTCTTGTACGTTGGTGCTTCCCCCGGACCTGATCCGGGGGAAGCCCAACGAAGGCCGCGACTCCCACCCGCCACCGGCTCGTCGGCTGTTGGGCTTCTCCCGGAACGAGTCCGGGATCAGCCCAACCTACAAAAGCCGCAAGTACGGCAGCATGACACTGGCGCGGCATGTAGCAAGCGACGTCAGAGCGCTCCGGTAGGTTGGCGCTGAGCGCAGCGAAACCCAACGGGGGTCGCGACGCACGGCCGACCTTCAAGGGCAGCCGAGTGCGTCCAGTTCGGCGGTGCCGAATCCGGCGGCGCGCCTCGCGTCCAGGTTGAACGGACCCTTCAGGCCGCCGGGTACGTGCTCGCGCAGCAGTTCATCGAACGCGCGGTCGGAATCGCGGCCTTCGCGTTCGCAGCACCAGCGGAACCAGCGCGTTCCCGCAGCGACGTGCGCGATTTCCTCGCGCAGGATGATTTCCAGAATATTTGCGGTAGCCTCGTCGCCCACCGCGCGCAGCCGCACGATCATGCCGGGCGTGACGTCCAGGCCGCGCGCTTCCAGCACGCGCGGAACCAGCGCCATGCGCGCGAGACACGACTCGGCCGTCTTGACGGCCATTTCCCACAAGCCGTTGTGGGCATCGAAATCGCCGTATGCGCGGCCGAGTTGCGTGAGCCGCGCCGACAGCATCGTGAAGTGCCGCGCTTCGTCGTTGGCGACCGAGGCCCAGTCGCGGTAGTAATCGTCGGGCATGCCGCGGAAGCGGTATACCGCGTCCCAGGCCAGGTTCATCGCATTGAATTCGATGTGCGCGACCGCGTGTACCAGCGCCGCACGCCCTTCCCCGCTCCCGAGGCCCCGCCGCGGTACCTCGCGCGGCAGCACCAGCCGCGGCCGTTCGGGACGGCCTGGCGCATCGATTGGAAACGGCGTGCAGCCATCATCCCCGGGGGACAAGCGCCCTTCGCGCAATGCTTCGAATGCCTGACGCGTCAACGCAACCTTCGCGACCGGCTCCGTGCAATCGATGCAGCATTTCGCGGCCGCGAACAGGCTGCTCATCCGACCTCGCTCGACCCCAGCTCGATCAACCGCTTTTCCATCGCGATCTCCAGCGATGGCGGCCGGTAGACGGACTGTTCGTACCACTTCATCCATACCGAAGGATCGACGGTTTCGTGGATGCCGCCGCCGAGCACCCGCTCGAACGGCTTCTTGAAGACCTTGTAGATGCCGCCGATGAAGCCGCCATAGGAATCATTGGGCACGTCGAGTTCGGCGCCGGCCGCCGGCACGAATTCTTCGCTGAAGGCCAGACCCGCCCCGGCGGCCCTGGCCTGCATCCAGGCCAGCGTGATCTCGGGTAGCGTGTCGGGCTTGTGGCCCGCGCCATCGGTTTCCTCGCCGCCGCCGATGTCCGAGTGCGCTCCGACGAACCAGCGCTGTTCGACTTCGATCTGTTCCGGCTTCCAGGCCACGTTCGACTCGCCCGGCGCCAGGGTATCGGCTGGCCTCGTCCATTTGGTCGGCTTGAAATCGGCACGGTGCTCGTCGAGGGCAAGCGCCTGGTATGCGTACTGGACGATCTTGCTGAGGTCGGTGTCGTGAAACGCGTAGCGACTGCGCGAAAACGGGAACCATGCCGCGACGCCCGGGATGCCGAGCGCGCCGACCGTGTCCCACACGCCGATGAAGCGGATCGTAACCTCGCGCGAATGCGCGGCACGGAACGCCTGCATCGCCGGGTCGTTCGGGTGCAGGTTGTTGCGGTACAACGCGTAGGCCGCATCGACCTCCGAACGGGTCACTTCGCCTTTCTCGTCGGGATTCAGGAGTCCGCACTTGCGGATCAGACCGCCGAGGCTGCGTGCGGTATAGGCGCCGCGGCTGAAGCCGAGCAGCCAGATCTCGTCGCCCTCACGCCAGGTCTCCGACAACCACTGAAAGCCGTCCTCGACGTTGCCCGAGAGGCCCAGCCCGAACGCGCCGCCCAGCCAGTG
>JBOHYO010000279.1:0-2712 GCA_050737935.1 Rhodanobacteraceae bacterium | reverse complement strand
AGCGAAAAGATGAATGCCATCACGACGATCCATCCCACGTTGCTCCATTCCAGGTGGCTGGGCACGTTGTTGATGTAGTAGACCGACTCCGGCAGGAACTGGTAACCGGTGAGGTTCTGGATGCCGTTAGCGATCGCGGGCAGGTAGGTTGCGAGCAACACGCCACAGATGCCGCCGATCACGATGCCCATCAGCCCGATCAGCATGCCCTGGATCATGAACACACCCATGATGCGGCGCGGAGTCGCGCCCAGCGTGCGCAGGATCGCGATGTCCGATTGCTTGTCGGTGACCAGCATCACCAGCGACGACACCAGGTTGAACGCCGCCACCGCGACGATCAGCGACAGGATGATGAACATCACGATCTTTTCCATCGCGAGTGCCTGGAAAAAGTTGGCGTGGCTCTGCATCCAGCCCTGCGCCCGGTACGCCGCGCCCATTTCGCCGAACTGGTCCTGCAGGGCCTTCGCCACGTGGCCAGCGGAGAACAGATCATCCAGCTTTAGGCGGATGCCGGTCGGTCCGCTCATTTGATAGAGCTTCTCCGCATCGTGCATATTGATGATCGCGAGTCCGGAATCATATTGCTCCATGCCGGCTTCGAAGATACCGACCACGGTAAACCGGCGTAGACGCGGTATCACTCCGATCGGCGATACGCTCGCTCCGGGCACATAGACCACGACCCGGTCACCCGGCCGCACCCCGAGCGCGATGGCGAGATCACGGCCCAGGACGACACCCCAAGAACCCGGTGTCAGAGCTGAGAGTCGTCCGGCAACCATCTTCGACCCAATGTCCGTGACCTTCGGTTCCTCATCTGGCAGTATGCCCCGCACGACCGCGCCCTGGCTGGCGGCGTTGCCCTCGAGCAACGCATACTGCTCGACGTACGGCGCGGCCCCCCTGACGTGCGGATTGCGTTCGGCGATTGCCAACGCCTGCTGCCAGTTCTGCATGCTGTCGCCGACGCCGCTGATGGTGGCCTGCGACACGAAGCCGAGGATCCGCGAACGCAATTCGGTTTGGAACCCGTTCATCACGGAAATCACCGTGATCAGCGCGGTGATGCCGATCACGAGACCCAGCATGGACACCACGCTGATGAACGAGATGAAATGGTTGCGCCGCTTGGCGCGGATGTAGCGGGTGCCGATATAGAGTTCGAGCGGTCGGAACATGCGGGAGATGCCGGGACTATGGTCTGGTCTAGCGTTACATCCAAGCCGTTCGCGCTGGGCGTAGTGGGCACCGCGAACGGAGTCGAAGCGTCATCGCCCTTCGACTCCGGCCCCTTGGGGCCTGCGCTCAGGACGAGCGGGATATTTCCCGACGCGCAAGCGTGATGGAACCACGCGGCACGGGCAAGCGGTTGAGACCGTCAACCGTTGTCGGTGTTCCCTGACAGAAGGCCGGCGACCCCGGCACCCAACCGCATCCGCAGGCGCCGGTGGGTCTCGGCATCGAGGTTGTCGGGCAGCAACCACAACGTGGCGCGCTCGCGTGGCGACCAGCGCAGGCTCAACGCGATCAACGGACCCATTACGCGCGCCGAACGGACCTCGCCTTGCGCTTCGCGCCGGCCGTCGCCCAGCCGATCGTTGAGGGAAATTTCGGCGCCTCCATCGCTGCGCCACAGCACCGAACGCACGCGAGGGCGCAGCAAATTTCCGAACGCGGCACCCGCCGTACCGGCGATGCCAAGCGTCAATGCGAGGTGCCCCCAATGCGGCAGGGCGCTGAGCCAGACCGCCGCGATGGCCAACAATGCCACGACCGCTGTCGCAAGCATGAGCAGGCGCGAACCCCGATAATGGAAGCCAATGGCGGGCGCCGCCTTCACTGCGCCAGCCCCGCCCGCTCGCGAATGTCGGCCACGATCGCCTGCCAGTCCGCGCGCGGCGGCTCGGCGTGGCCCGTCAGCCAATCCCACAACACGGGGTCCTGCTGATCCAGCAGGGCGTCGAACGCCGAGATCTGAGCCTCGTCGATCGAATCGCGGCGCGATTCCAGCCAGCCGCCCAGCAGGGCATCCAGTTCGCGCGTACCGCGCCGGCAACGCCAGCGCAGGCGCTTGAGGTGATCGTCAGATACCGCGCCGGGGGTCATGCTCGGCTTTCACTGCGGCATGGATTGCCCGGGGCGTCATGGTGAGGCGCGGCGCAAATCGTATCGTTGCTTCACTCCAGCGCCCGATGACGAGCGGTGCAGCCAGATACAGGAATGCGACCACGACCATCACGAGCGTCATGAATGCAGACAGCCACGACGCATCACCGTCGACCATTCGATGCAGTTGTGCGATCAGAAGCATCAGCATTCCCGCACAGACGATTCCGGCCCACGCTCGCGTGTACCACGGCAGGCGCGGCGCCACGGGATGGTTGCCGACCCATGCGACACCTGCGATATCGGAATGGCCACGCCAAGCCAGCGTGCCCAGGAAACCCGCGCCGAGAACACAGGAGCCACAAATGACGCCCGTCAGTTCAACTGCCGTCCACGCCGTCCATGATGTCGCAGGCCCCGCGGGGTGCAAAAAAGGCGCAACGGCCAGGAAGCACGGCACCGCCACGAACAGCAGGACCAGCAGCCACATCACGCCCCGCACCAGCCAGTGGATCTGCGGTGCGTGTCCGCGCCCGGTGCGTCCGACAACATCCATGGCCCAATCCTCCAAGCGGCGGCTTGCCTGTCATTCTACGCCCG
>JBOHYO010000278.1:0-3981 GCA_050737935.1 Rhodanobacteraceae bacterium | reverse complement strand
GGTTACATGTCGGTGTACCCCGAATACCACGTGCCGCGCATCGCCGGCCAGAACCAGCAATACATCATCGATGCACTCAATGATTACAGGAGCGGCGCCCGCAAGTATCCGACCATGAACGCGCAGGCCAGCAGCCTGACCGAACAACAGATCGAGAACATCGCTGCCTATCTTTCCAGCCTTGCCCCCAAGAAACTGCACAAGAATTAGGGAGTCGACCATGCAGCAACGTACCCTCATCGCCTCCCTTCTCGCTGCGGCGCTGGCGCTGGGCTTCGGCACCGCCTCGGCCAGCGGAAACGTCGCCGCCGGCAAGAAAAAGGCCGCCGCCTGCGAAGCCTGCCACGGCAAGGACGGCAACGGCATCGCACCGAACTATCCCGCGCTCGCCGGCCAGTACCAGGATTATCTGGAACAGGTGCTCCACGAGTACAAGGATGGCCAGCGCACCAACGCGATCATGAATGGCATGGCCGCGCCGCTGTCCGACCAGGACGTCAAGGATCTCGCCGCTTTCTTCTCCAGCATGCCCAGCAAGCTGTCGGATCTGCACGGCAAGATCCAGGGCGGCAACTGAGGAGGCTACCGATATGACCTTGCAGGAGCTCGCCGCGCTGCACTGTGAAACCCGCAAGGGCGGCGGCGCGCTGGATCCGGAACGGGTGGGTGAATTGCTGGCGTCGCTGCCGGAATGGACGGCCGCCGGCGATGGCAAGTCGATCGCGAAATCCTTCAAGTTCGCGAATTTTTACGAGACCCTCGGGTTCGTCAACGCCGTCGGCTGGATGGCGAACAAGCAGGACCACCACCCCGACCTCGAGGTCGGTTACAACCGCTGCGTCGTGCATTGGTCCACCCACGACGTGGGCGGCCTGTCCATGAATGACTTCATCTGCGCGGCGAAGGCCGAGGCGATCTCGCAAGGGTGACCTCTGACCTCTGCGCTGCCGATGCCGCAACCGCTGCAACATCGATGCAGGAGCGCGCCATGTGCGCGAAAAGGCATCGCGAGCGCAGCAACGCTGGGTGCCTTGAAGTCAATGGTCGCGGCCATGGGCCGCTCCTACGAACAAAAAAAGGGCGATCTCGGCGCTGCCGAGCCGCTATGCGCTGCAACATCGATTGCGCTGCAACATCGATGTAGCAGCGCGCCATGCGCGCGAAAAAGCATCGCGAAGCGCAGCAACGCGGTGCCGATGGTCGCGGCCATGAGCCGCTCCTACGCATAATAAAAAAACGCGGCCCGGAGGCCGCGTTTTTTGTTGCAACTGGATCGCCGCAATTACTGCGCGCCGATCTTCACCAGCGTGACGTCGAAGATCAGCGTCTCGTTCGGCGGAAATCCGTTCTTCGGCTCCGCCCCATAGGCGAGATCGGAGGGAATCACGAACTTGTAGTGGCTGCCGACCGGCATCATCATCAACGCTTCCTTGAAGCCCGGGAACACGTTGGAAAGATCGAGCTTGGCGGGACCGCTGCCGTGCTTGGCCGAGGCGTCGAACACTTGGCCGTTGACGAACGAACCCGAGTAGTTCACCTGGACGGTGTCGGTCGCCTTCGGCTTCGGCCCGGTGCCCTGCGTGACGACCTGGTACTGCAGGCCATCCGAAGTCACATGCACGCCCGACTGGCTCTTGTTCTTGGCGAGGTACGCATCACCAGCCTGCTTGTTCTGTGCGGCGACTTGGTCGAAGTGCTGCTTCGCCCGCGCCTGGAACTCGGCTCCGAACGCCTTGGCGACAGTTTCGGCTTCGGTCTCGCCCAAGCTGGGCTTCTGGCCCTGCAACGCGCGCGTCACCGCCTGACCGACCTGCTGCGGATTGACCAGATCGCGCGCCCAATCAGGATAGCGTCCGGCGAGTTCATAGCCGACGATCTCGCTGGCCTTCGCCTTGTCGACCTTGGTCGGGGCGGTGGTTTGGGTCTGCGCCTGCGAAATGCCCGCAACGCCCAGTGTGGCGATCACGGCAACGGCAGCCAAGGTTGGCCGCATGATCTGCTTCATCGGTGGTGTTCCTCTGGTGATGGGTGATGCCCGTGCACGAATCGCCCATTCTGCGCGGTTCCCGGCGGATTGGCAATGTGTGCCGGCTATGACCGCGGGCGAATGCAAGGGTTCATTCATCCCGCTGGGGAACCGACTGCTCCTGCTCCTATTCCGTTCCTCCGTGCCCCTGCTCCCTGCTTCCCATGACTGATGGCAGGGGGTGTTGACAGCCTGAGATCTGGTGTTATAGTTCACTACAGCACTGGTCAACGAGGTCACTAAAGGAGACCGTCATGAACACCCGCAAATCCATCGCATTCGTCGCCGCCATGCTGATCACTGCCGCCGGGATGGCCGGCATCGCCAACTACAGCAACGCTGCGGCCGACGCGGTCCGCCAGAACATGCCGGTTTCCGCCAACGCGGGCACCGATGCGGTCCGGACCCTGCCCACGATCAACGTGTACCCCACCCGCGAGCAGTTGCGTGAACTGCGCGGGGACAAGGCGGGTTCCTCCGCTTCGACGGCGGACAGTGGCATGCCTTTCTACTCATTCGCCAACGATGCGGTCGGCGCCTGACGAGATCGCCGGATCCCCGCACGTTCCGTGCGAGGATTCATCCGAGAACGCACGGATCCCTTCATGAGCGTGACCTGGAACGACAACGTCCCGATCTATCGCCAACTCCGCGAACGCGTGGTGGCGATGATCCTGGACGGTGCGCTGCACGAGGGCGATGCCCTGCCCTCGGTGCGCCAGGTCGCGGCCGACTACCAGATCAATCCGTTGACCGTTTCCAAGGCATACCAGGAACTGGTCGACGAACAACTGGTGGAGAAGCGCCGCGGCCTCGGCATGTTCGTCACCGACGGCGCGCACGCGGCGCTGCTCAAGAGCGAACGCGAACATTTCCTGCGCGAAGAGTGGCCGCGACTGCGGGCGCGCATCGAGCGCATGGGGCTGGACCCGGAAAAGCTGCTGGCGACACCGCCGCACCAACCTGACAAGAGGGATTCGTGATGAATGACGTATTCGAAGCCGTAGCGGAACGGCCCGACGCAGCACCGGAAGCCGCCGATGCCGTCATCCACGCGCATGGCCTGACCAAGCGCTACAAGAATGCGGTCGCGCTCGATGAAGCCGAGTTCGAGGTCGGCCCGGGCCGCATCGTGGGGCTGATCGGTCCGAACGGGGCCGGCAAGACCACCGCGCTGAAGGCAATCCTCGGCCTCACCGATTTCGAAGGCGATCTCAAGGTGCTGGGCATGGATCCGCGCCGCCAACGGCCGCAACTGATGCGCGAAGTGTGCTTCATCGCCGACGTCGCCACCCTGCCCCGCTGGATCCGCGTCCACGAGGCCATCGACTTCGTGGCCGGCGTCCACCCGCGCTTCGACCGGGCCAAGTGCGAGCGCTTCCTTTCGCGCACCAAGCTGTCGGCCAACCAGCGGGTGCGCGAGATGTCCAAGGGCATGATCGTGCAACTCCACCTGGCGATCGTGATGGCCATCGATGCACGGCTGCTGGTGCTTGACGAACCGACCCTCGGCCTGGACATCCTCTACCGCAAGCAGTTCTACCAGAACCTGCTGGAGGACTACTTCGACGAGAACAAGACCATCCTCATCACTACCCACCAGGTCGAGGAAGTCGAGCACATCCTCACCGACCTCTTGTTCATCCGCGACGGCAAGATCTCGCTCAGCACCACCATGGAAGAGATGGGCGCGCGCTTCGCCGAAGTGCTGGTGAACGCCGACAACGTTGACGCCGCACGTGCGCTGAATCCCATCGACGAGCGCACGGCAGTGTTCGGCAAGAGCATTTTCGTGTATGACAGCGCGGACCCGGAACAGCTTGCGCGCCTCGGCGAGGTCAAGCGGCCCTCGGTATCCGACCTGTTCGTGGCCACCATGAAAGGGACCTACGCATGAACGCGATCGTCAAATCGCCCTTCGCCTGGCTGCTGAAGCGCGAGTACTGGGAGGAGCG
>JBOHYO010000277.1:0-1529 GCA_050737935.1 Rhodanobacteraceae bacterium | reverse complement strand
CCCACCCTGCGGAGGGCTTGATGCTGGAAAATGGGGGAGTCATTCAGGCCGGGAATCCGATTCGGGGCATTCTGAAGGCGTTGGGAGGGCTCATATAAATGAACCGGCGGGTATTGTATTTGTGACCCGGATATTCTGCAACCTCACCGGCACCGGATGTAAGCGCCGGTCGTCACGTATTCACGGGTGACATCTGTCACGGAGGCGCCTTAATGACGAACGGCGCCGCCGCAATTCGACATCCGGCCAGGAAAGCGTTCGACACGTGAGACAAATGTCTCGTCGAAGCCGCTGTTGTGAAAAGTCAGGCCACGGATGGCCGTTCTAGTGCTGATTGGCATCGAATGTTCCCAGTCTGCCAGTGCGCCCAGCGGCGCAGCGATCAGGGATGATCGCAACGGTGAGCCTCGGCAAGCCAGGCTTCGCTCTGCATTTCGATCAGACGACTCTCGGTACGGGCAAATTCGGCGCGCAGCCGGCGCCCATCGTACAGCTCCACCACCGGCACCTGCGCGGTCATCGCGAGCTTCACCCGTCGATCGTAAAGCTCGTCGACAAGATGCACGAAACGCTGCGCGGCATCCTCATTGAACGGCGTGAACTGCGGCAGGCGCGACACCAGGATCGTGGAATAGATCCGCGCCAGTTCGATGTAATCGGCCGAACCGTACGGACCTTCGCACAGCGCCGCGAAGTCGAACCATGCGACGTTTGCGGAAGCTCGCCGCACCTGCATGGCGCGATCGTTGATGCGCAACTCGCCGCCCTCCTGGACCGGGCCCTCGGCCAATCGTGTGAACAATCGCGCCAATGCCGCCTCCGCATGTGCGTTGTCCGGTGTGAGGTACACCGGCGCCCGGGTCAGCGCGCGCAGGCGCCAGTCGTGCGGTGACGCCAGTTCCAGCACCTCGCACCGCCGCTCGATCAACGCGATCGCGGGCAGGAAACGTTCACGCTGCAAGCCCCCGCGATACAACCCGGACGGTGGCGTATTGGAGGTGGTGACCAGCGCAACGCCGCGTTCGAACAGCGCGCGCAACAGGCCATGCAGGATCATGGCATCGCCGATGTCGTTGACCATGAACTCGTCGAGGCACAACACCCGTGCGCGCACCGCAAATTCCTCTGCCACCCGCGGCAACGGGTCGCGGATTTCGCCGAGAGCGCGCAGCCGCGCGTGCACGTCCAGCATGAAAGGGTGGAAATGCACGCGCAGCGGAATGTCATCCGGCAGCGACGCCGCGAACTGGTCCATCAGCAGCGTCTTGCCGCGCCCAACCGGCCCCCAGAGATACAGGCCGCGGACCGGCGGCCTGCGCGCGTGGCGCGCGCGCAGGCGCCCGAACCAACCCGCCGGCTGCGGCGCCAGCAACGTCGCATGCAAGCGGTCGAGCGCGGCGAGTGCCGCATGCTGCGCCGGGTCGTCTTCCCAGTCGCCCGCTGCGGCGCCGCGCGCGTAGCGAGTGGTCACCGCTGAATGCGCCCTCTCCCCCATTTGCTTCACTGTTGGGGGAGAGGCGGCCGTAGGC
>JBOHYO010000276.1:0-9038 GCA_050737935.1 Rhodanobacteraceae bacterium | reverse complement strand
GCGGCAGGAACCACAATCCGCAGGTTCGGAATCTCCGCCTCGACGCGTCGCGCAGCGTCGATGAATGTCGCCCCCAACTGGTGGATCTCGGAGAGCCGGCTGCCCGGCAGCACGGCAAGCACGGGCGCATCTGCGGGCAGGCCGAGCTCGGCGCGTGCCGCGGCGCGATCCGGGTCCAGCGGGAAACGGTCGGCCAGCGGGTGGCCGACGAATTTCGCATTGATCCCGTGGCGCGCATAGATCGCGGGTTCCATCGGGAACAGACAGAGCACGCAATCGGCCGACCGGCCGATCTTCCGCGCACGTCCTTCGCGCCATGCCCAGATCGAAGGGCTGACGTAGTGCGCGGTGCGGATGCCTGCGTGCTTCAGTTTCCGCTCGAGGCCGAGATTGAAATCCGGAGCGTCGATGCCGATGAAAATGTCCGGCTTCAGCGCGATCACGCGCTTTGCGACCGATGCGCGCAGGCGCAACAAGCGCGGGAGGTGGCGCAGCACTTCGGCAAGGCCCATCACCGACAAGGCCGAGATGTCATGCCAGGCGTTGAATCCGGCTGCGCGCATCCGCGGGCCTCCGATGCCGACGAAACCGGCGCTCGGAAAACGTGCATGCAACGCTTCGATGAGCTCCGCGCCGAGCTGGTCGCCCGAGTCCTCGCCGGCAACCAGGGCGAAGACGGGACTCGGGACTCGGGACTCGGGACTCGTCACAGTTGCTTCATTGTTGGCTGACGATGCGCCGAGAAGCATAACCGCTGTCGTCATTCGAGTTCTGATGCAGAATTGCGTTCCGGTCTTGCATCGCGCGGCATTCCCCCTCACCCAGCGCTACGCGTTCGACCTGCGGCCGTCTCTCCCCCAATCGGTGAAGCTGATTGGGGGAGAGGGTGTGTCCATGGCGAGCCGACGCTGTGCGCTTTGCCCGGGGTCCCGTGTCCCCGATCCCCGGTCCCCACCCTCAGCGCACCAGCGCCCGTTCGCTGCGGTCGATGAACTCGACGAAGGCGCGCACGTCGTCGCTCGCATCGGTCTGTTCGGCGAGTGCCACGCGCGCCTCCTCCAGGGTTTTGTGCGAGAGGTAAAGGGTGCGGTAGGCGCGCTTGATCGCCGAGATCCTCGCGGTATCGAAGCCGCGGCGCCTCAGCCCTTCGGCATTGACGCCACGGGGTACGGCGAATTGCCCGGCGACGTAAATGAACGGAGGCACGTCGCGATTGATCGCCGAATACATCGCGGCGAATGCGTGCGCCCCGATCTTGCAGAACTGGTGCACCCCGGCGAATCCGCCCAATACCACGTGGTCGCCCACTTCGACATGTCCGGCGAGGGTCGCGTTGTTGGCGAGGATGGTGTGGCTGCCGACGGTGCAGTCGTGCGCGATGTGTGCGTACGCCATCACCCAGTTGTCATCGCCGATTCGGGTGACGCCGCCGCCCTCGACGGTGCCGCGACTGACGGTGATGAATTCATGAAAGGTATTGCCCTCGCCGATCACGAGCTCGCTGCGCTCGCCCTTGTACTTCTTGTCCTGCGGATCGCCACCCAGCGACGCGTACGCACCGATGCGGTTGTTGCGGCCGATGCGGGTCGGCCCCTTGATCAGGGCGTGCGCGCCGACCGTGCTGCCGGGCTGGATCGCCACCTCGGAGCCGATGACGGCGTAAGGGGCGACTGTGACGTCATCGGCGAGCTCCGCTTCCGGGTCGACGATCGCCGTCGGATGTACGTTTGCGCCAGCCGCCGTCACCGACTGCTTTCCGCGCACATCAGTTCGCAGGTGGCCACATGCTTGCCGTCCACCACTGCGCACGCGGTGAAGATGCCCATCCCGCGGATCAGGCGCTTGAGCTGCACCTCCAGACGCAACTGGTCGCCGGGCACGACTGGCTTGAGGAACCGCGCATTGTCGACCTTGGCCAGATAGTAGATCGAGCCGTCGCCGTTGGTACGGGTACCGGACAGACCGATCAGCAACCCCGATGCCTGGGCCAGTGCCTCGACGATCAGCACCCCGGGCATTACCGGATGTCCGGGGAAGTGTCCCTGGAAGAACGGCTCGTTGAGGGTGACGTTCTTGATCGCGACGATGCTTTTCCCCGGCGTGAGTTCGACCACCCGGTCCACCAGCAGGAACGGATAGCGGTGGGGCAGGATGGCCGCGATCCCTTCGGCCTCGACGGGGAGCGCCGCGGGCGCGGCGATATCGGTCATCAACTGCGTTCCTTGATCAGCACGTCCACTTGTTTCTCCAGTTCCGCGATGCGACGCGCCATCCTGTCGAGCTGGCGCATCCGCGCCGCGTTGCGACGCCAGGAGCGGTTCTCCTCGATCGGCGTGCCCGAAGAATACACGCCCGGCGCGCGGATCGAATGGGTCACCAGGCTCATCGCGGTGATGGTAACGCGATCGGCCACTTCGAGGTGCCCCAGCACCCCGGCGCCGCCGCCGATCAGGCAGTCGCGGCCGATCCGCGCGCTGCCGGCGACGGCCGCGCAGCCGGCCAGCGCGGAATGCGCGCCGAGGCGCACGTTGTGCGCGATCTGGATCTGGTTGTCGAGCCGGACGTCCTCCTCCAGCACCGTATCCTCGAGCGCGCCGCGGTCGATCGTGGTGTTTGCGCCGATTTCGCAATCATCGCCGACGCGCACGCCGCCGAGCTGCGGCACCTTGACCCAGCCGTCCTTCCCGCGCGCGATGCCGAAGCCGTCGGCGCCCAATACGGCGCCGGGGTGGATCACGACCCGCTTGCCCAGGGTGACCCGCGTTACCAGGACCACGGTCGCGGCGAGGCGCGATTGCGCGCCGACCAGGCAATCGGCACCGATGATGCAATGCGCACCGATCACCGCGCCGGATTCGATCACGGCGCCGGCTTCGACGACGCAATGCGGGCCGATGCTCGCGTTGGGATCGACCTTCGCGCCATCGGCGATCACCGCGGTCGGATGAATGCCTGCCGCAGCCGAGGGTGTGCGCTCGAACAGCGCCGCGATCCGCGCGTAGGCGAGGTAGGGATCTTGCGCGACCAGTGCGGGCACGGGACTTGCGTCGGCGTGCTCGGTGGCGAGGACGACCACGCCTGCGGCGGTGCGTGCGAGGTCGGACACGTAGCGGCGATTGGCGAGAAAGGCGAGCTGATCACCGGCGGCGTGGGCTAGCGGCGCTACCCCGCGGATCTCGCCCGAACCGGGGCCGCGCAGTTCGAGGCCGAAGCGCTGCGCGAGTTCGTCGATGCGGTAGCAGGTTGATCGTTCCATTCGCCTCGTGACCCAGGAGAGCTTCCAGGCTGGCGCCTGCGTTGCCGATGCGAGAATGTACCCCGAGCGCGTGCGCCGATGCCTGGATTGTATCGGCTGCGAACTTTCCAGCACCTTGAGTCAAGGGGCTGCCCGTCCGTTGCGCGGCAAAGGACGGGCGGGGGTCGTGGAAGAATGGATCTGTTTCAGGCAATGCTGCCGTACGGGAGTACGGCAAATGCTGCACTAAAACGTTTGGCCGAAGTAGAACTGCAGGCGCTCTTCGAAGGGCTTGTCTTCCGGCTTGTCGCGGATCGGTGAGGCGAGATTGATCACGATCGGGCCCACCGGCGCGATCCACTGCAGCGAAATGCCCACCGAAGCGCGCAGGTCCGATGCGTTGAACGCGCCGAAGCTCGAATAGACGTTGCCCATGTCGGCAAACAGCGAAATCCGCGCCTTGTCGTTGTCCTTGAAGAACGGCAGCACAAGTTCCGCACTGCCCAACACCTTGAACGCGCCGCCGACTGGCTGTGGCCGGTAGAAGCTGCCGCCGAGGCAGTTGCCGTTGACGGAAATCGCGCTCGTGGCGGGCGTGCCATTGGGATTGACCTCGCCCGAGCAGATCCGCGGCCCCAGGGTGTTGTCCTCGAAGCCACGCACGTCGCGGACGCCGCCCGCATAGAAGTTCTCGAAGAACGGGAACGACATGGTGCGGATCTGGCCGGTGCTGTCGGCGTATTGCACCGATATGTCGTTGGATCCATAAACCTTGCCGTAGCCGAGGTTGCCCGTCAGGTGTGCAACGAAGCCGAACGGCAGCGGCAAGTAATCGCTGCTGGCGAGGGTCAGTTTGTAGTACGGCACCGTCGCCCCCGGCAGTGCGATCTCGGCGCTGATCTGTTGCAGCCCGCCCTGCGTCGGCTTGAAGAATTTGTTGAGCGTGTCGTGCGAGTACGACAGGGTCAGCGGGGTGTTGTGCATGGTCCTGTGGCCGATCTTGTCGACCTGATCGAAGAACACCCGCGGCGTGTAGCCGGGGATCAGCTCGAGCTTGGTCTTGTTGATGCCGATACCGGCGTTGACGCTGTCGGTCTCGCTGATCGGGAAGCTGAGGTAGGTGGAGAACGAGTCGGTGTCCGAGAGGTACGAGGCGATGTTCTGCTCGCCCTGGTTCAACTTCAGCACGCTGGCGTTGTAGCCGATTCCGATGCCGCTGTCGGTCAGGTACGGGTCGAAGAACGAAACCTGGTATTGCTTCAGGAACAGGCTCTTCGAGAAGGTCGCCGAGATGCGGTCGCCGGTGCCGAGGAAGTTGTTGTTGGCGATCGAGGTCGAGAGGATGATTCCGGATACCTGCGAGTAGCCGACGCCGAACTGGAACTGGCCGGAGGACTCCTCGGTGACCTTCACGTTCAGGTCCACTTCGTCGGTGGTTCCCGGGACCTTGGCGGTGTCGATGCTGACGTCCTTGAAGTAGCCGAGGCGCTGCAGGCGCACCTTGGAACGGTCGATTGCCGCCTGCGAATACCAGGCGCCCTCGTACTGGCGCATCTCGCGGCGCAGGATCTGTCCCTGCGTCTGGGTGTTGCCCTTGAAGTTGATCCGGCGCACGTACACGCGCGGCCCGGGCGTGATGAAGAAGGTGAGGTCGACGGTGTGGTTGTTCTCGTCGACTTTCGGGATCGGCTGGACCTTGGCGAACGCGTAGCCGATGTTGGACAGCACGTCGGTGATCGCGTCGGACGAGAGCTCGATGTCGTGGCGGCTGAAGATCTCGCCAGGCTGGATGCGCAGCACCTTGAGCAGCGCATCCTCGGGCAGGATCAGCGTGCCGAGCAGGTGGATGTCGGAAATCTTGAAGATGTCGCCTTCGTGGATGCCCGCGGCGATGTAGATGTTGCGCTTGTTCGGGCTGATCGTGACCTGCGCCGAGTTGATGTTGAAGTCGGCGTAGCCGCTGTCGAGATAGAAGGAGGCGAGCTTGGTGAGGTCGCCCGAGAGCTTCTCGCGCGAATACTGGTCGTTGTTGGAATACCACGAGGTCCAGTTCGGCGTGCCGGACTCCCAGTCGCCGCGGATCTCGCGGTCGGTGAAGCTGTGGTTGCCGATGATATTGATTGCCTGGATCTTGGCGGCCTTGCCTTCCTTGATCTCGATGTCGATGGCCACGCGGTTGCGGTCCAGCCGGGTCACGTGCGGATCGACGGTGACGTTGTACTTGCCGCGATCGTTGTACTGCGCGATCAACTGCTGGCGCATCTGGTCGAGGGTGAGGCGGTCGAAGGTCTGGCCCTCGGCGAGCCCCGCCGACTTCAGGCCCGCCAGCAACTGGTCCGATTTGATGTCCTTGTTGCCGCGTACCGTGAGGCTGGCGATCGACGGACGTTCGGCCACCTTCACGATCAGGATGTCGCCCTGGCGCTCCAGTTCCACGTCATTGAAGAAGCCGGTCTTGAACAGGGCGCGGATCGACTTCTGCGCGGTGGCATCGTCGATGGTCTGGCCCGGCTCGACCGGCAGGTAACTCAGCACCGTGCCTGCCGCAATGCGCTGCAGGCCCTCGATGCGGATGTCCTTGACCGTGAAGGGCTGGAAGGCATACGCCGCCGCCGGTACGGAAAGGGCGGCGAACAAGATCAGTGCGGCGACTCGCTTCATCGTCGGGTCCGGAGTTTCAGGGATTGCCACGCAAACCGCGCATCGTACAGGTGCGGCCGCGCACGGGGAAGCCGCGGGAGTCAGGTTGCACGTCGGCGACGCCTTCGCGGGCAGGAACGCGGTGCCCTCACGAGGCGAGCACCCGCAGGATGTCGTTGTAGAACGCCAGGCCCATCAGCATCACCAGGAGGGCCATGCCCATGTACTGGCCAGCCGCCATGGCGCCTTCGGACAGCGGACTGCCCTTGACCAGCTCGATGAGGTAATACAGCAGGTGCCCGCCATCGAGGACCGGGATCGGCAGCAGGTTCATGATGCCGAGGCTGAGCGAGATGATGCCGAGGAAGTACAGGAACCAGGCCGTGCCCATTTCGGCCGAGGTCTGGGCGTACTGGGCGATCGAAATCGGGCCGGACAGGTTCGACAGTGATGCCTGTCCGGTCAGCATGTGGCCGAGCATGGTGACCGTGGTTGCAGTCAGGTTCCACAACTGCCCGAACGCGGCCGGCACCGCCTCCAACGGGCCGCGGCGCAACACGGTGTCGTAATTCGCGGTGACGACCTTGGCGTAGATGCCGATCGCCCACGCCTTGCTGCCATCGGGCTCGGCCGTCAGGCGCGGTTGGACGTGCATCTTCATGGGTCGACCGTCCCGTTCCACGACAAGTGTCAGCACATGCTGCGGACCGGCGAGCTTGCGGGTGGTCTCGGTCAATTGGTTCCAGTCGTGGATCGGCGTGCCGTTGATCGCGACAATGCGATCGCCGGCTTGAAGTCCCGCGGCGTGCGCCGCGCTGTCCGGGACGATCTTGCCGACGACCGGTGGCAGGCTTCGCTGCAACGGCATCATCCCGGTCTCGGTGAAGACGGTCTGATCGCCGGGGTGGGGCGGCAGCTTGTCGAAATGCAGGACGTGGGTTTCCACGTTCCCGTCCGGCGTGCGTACCTTCAAGGGCGTGGCTTGCCGCGTCTGCGCCGCATTGGCGAGCGCGAGGCCGAGGTCGGTCCAGTTGGCGATGGGTTCGCCATCAACGGTCAGGACCCGGTCGCCGTGCTGGATGCCGGCTTGCGCCGCGAGGTGGCTGACGTCGCCGACCAGCGGCTGGAAGTCCGGCTTGCCGATCACCAGCATCGCCCAGAACGCGGCCACCGCGAAAATCAGGTTGAAACCCGGTCCCGCCAGCACGATCAGGATGCGTTGCCAGATCGGCTTGCCCGTGAATTCGCGCGGGCGATCGGCGGGCGGCACCTCGCCTTCGCGCGCGTCCAGCATCTTCACGTAGCCGCCCAGCGGAATCCACGCCACGCAGTATTCGGTGCCGTCCTTGCCGAACCACGACTTGATAGGCTTGCCGAATCCCACCGAAAAGCGCAGCACCTTGACGCCGCAGCGGCGTGCGACCCAGAAATGGCCGAACTCGTGGAAGGTCACCAGAACGCCAAGGGTGACAATCATCCACCACACGGAACCCAGGATGTTGAGCAGGTCACTCATAGGTCGCGACGCAAGGCTGGCAGGGCTTCATTCTAAACCAGTCCGCCGGACAGGCTGGTGTCTCGCTTCTGGGCGCATGGGTCCATGGACCGCACGCGGATGTCGCAAGTTCCGGGAAAGCAGCACCCCATTACAGCCCGAGCAGGAATTTTCCGAGCACGAAGATCGGCAGCGCCGCCACGATCGAATCCATCCGGTCGAATACGCCCCCATGGCCGGGAAAGAGTGCGCCGGAGTCCTTGACCCCGGCGTGGCGCTTGATGAGGCTCTCGAGCAGGTCGCCGATGATCGAGAACAGTACCGTCAAGAGCGCCAACGCGACGATCGCCGGCAGCCGGATCGCGGGCACGTCCAGCAGCGCGCCGCCGACGAGTCCGACCACCCCGGAACAGACCAGCGCGCCATATACACCTTCGCGGGTCTTGCCGGGACTTACGGCCGGCGCGAGCTTGGTGCGCCCCCAGCGCCGCCCGGCGGTGTACGCCCCGATGTCCGCCGCGATCACGATGCATGCGAAGAACGCCACCCACCAGTGGCCGCGGCCGGTGTGGGGTTCGGCCATGTCGCCATGCATTACGACCACCGCGCACCACGCGGGCACCACCACCAGCGCGCCCGCGATGAGCTTCAGGACCGCGTGCGACGGCGTTGCGGCCGCGGCGATGCCGATGCGGGTGAGCCACAGGAGCGCCAGCAGCCACCAGGCGAGGCCCGCCAGGACCGGGAGCCACCACCACGGCGACTTGCACACCTGCCAGCAGACGGCGAACAGGATTGCGTAGCCGAGCAGCGACGCCAGCCGGAGCGGATAGCCGCGCACCCCTGCCATCCGGGTCCATTCCCACATGCCGAGCAGAAAAACCAAGCCGAGCAGGGCCGCGAACAGCGGGTTCCCGGTCAGGAAGATCAGCGCGATGATCAGCGATGCAAGGATGACGGCGGTGATGATGCGCTGTCGGAGCATGGGCTGGGTCAGCTCGCGCGCGCGGTGGGTGTGGCTGGTGCGCAGCCGAAACGTCGCTCGCGGCGCGTGTAATCGTCCAGGGCGCGGTCGAGTTCGGCGGCGTCCATGTCCGGCCACAGGGTGTCGGTGAAGTAGAGCTCGGTGTAGGCGAGTTGCCACAGCAGGAAATTGCTGATGCGGTGTTCGCCGCCGGTGCGGATGAAAAGGTCCGGCACGGGAACGTCGGCGAGGCAAAAATAGTCGCCGAGCGTGCGCTCGTCGACGCAGGCGGCATCGAGTTCGCCACGTGCCACCGCCTCGGCCACGCGGCGCGCGGCCTGCGCGATGTCCCAACGCCCACCGTAGTTGACGCAGACATTCAGGCAGAGGCGCTGGTTGCCGGCCGTGCGCATCGTCGCGGCGTGCATGCGGGTGCGCAGGGCATCGGAAAACGCTGACAACTCGCCGACGAACCGCACCCGCACCTCGTTCTTGTGCAACTCGTCGATTTCCTTGTCGAGCGCCTTCAGGAACAGGTCCATCAGCGCGCCCACCTCGGCGTCCGGACGCTTCCAGTTCTCTGATGAGAATGCGAACAGCGTCAGCACGCCGATGCGGTTGCGCAGGCAGTACTCGACGACTGCGCGCACGGCCTTCTGGCCGGCGCGGTGTCCGAGACTGCGCGGCTGGGCACGGCGCCGTGC
>JBOHYO010000275.1:0-5391 GCA_050737935.1 Rhodanobacteraceae bacterium | reverse complement strand
GTCATAGGCCATCCGGCGGATTTCCGCGGGGTCATTGCGGCGGATCTGCTCGTTGACGCGGCCCTCGATCCGCCGCAACTCATCGGGTTTCACCGGCTGGAAGTGCGAGAAGTCAAAACGCAGGCGGTCCGGCGCGACCAGCGAGCCTTTTTGCGTGACGTGCTCGCCCAACGCCTCGCGCAGGGCGGCGTGCAACAGGTGCGTCGCCGAATGGTTGAGCACCGTGGCCTGCCGCCGCGCGGCGTCCACCCGCGCGAGTACCACGTCGCCCACGCGCAACGGTGCGCTGCCCTTCCATTCACCCAAATGACCATGGAACTGGCCGCCGAACTTCTGCGTGTCCGCCACCAGGAAACGGCCCGCGGTGTGTTCCAACGCGCCGGTGTCGCCGACCTGTCCACCGGACTCGGCATAGAACGGCGTGCGGTCCAGAATGATCGCGGCCGATTCGCCAGGCGCGAGTTCCTCCATCGCGCGGCCGTCGTGCAGGATCGCCAGCACCCTGCAATCCTTCGCTTCCAGCATCTCGTAGCCCAGGAATTCGGTAGGCGCCAGCCTGCTGGCGACCTCCGCAGGCAGTTGGGTCCTGCTCTCGAACTTGCTGGACGCGCGCGCGCGTCCGCGCTGGGCCTCCATCGCACGTTCGAAGCCGGCCATGTCCACGGTCAATCCGCGTTCGCGCGCGATATCCGCGGTGAGGTCTACCGGAAAGCCGTAGGTGTCGTACAGGCGAAACGCGTCTTCGCCCGCAATAGCCTTGCCCGATCGCGACGCGACTTCGTCGAACACCTTCATGCCGTGCTCCAGCGTTTCACCGAAACGCTGTTCTTCCGCGCGCAGGGCTTCTTCGACGAATGCCTGTCTTTTCGCAAGCTCGGGATAGGCATCGCCCATCTCCGCGACCAGCGGATCCACCATCTTCCAAAAGAATTCGCCGTGCATGCCCAGCATCCAGCCGTGGCGCAATGCGCGGCGGATGATGCGGCGCAGCACGTAGCCGCGGCCCTCGTTGGAGGGCAACACGCCGTCGACGATCAGGAACGCGCAGGCGCGGATGTGATCGGCGATCACCCGCAGCGATTTGTTCTCGCGGTCCTTGCAGCCGGTCAGTTGCTGCGCCGCCGCGATCAGGCGCTGGAACAGGTCGATCTCGTAATTGGAATGCACGTGTTGCAACACCGCGGCCAGGCGCTCCAGGCCCATGCCGGTGTCCACGCATGGCGCGGGCAATGGCGACAGGCTGCCGTCTTCGGCACGGTCGAACTGCATGAACACCAGGTTCCAGATTTCGATATAGCGGTCGCCGTCTTCGTCCTCCGAACCGGGCGGTCCGCCTGCAACCTCCGGACCGTGGTCGTAGAAAATTTCGCTGCACGGGCCGCACGGACCGGTGTCGGCCATCTGCCAGAAGTTGTCGGACGCAAACGGCGCGCCCTGGTTGTCGCCGATGCGCACGATGCGTTCGGCCGGCACGCCAATCCCGTCACGCCAGATGCCGTAGGCTTCATCGTCCGTGTGGTAGACCGTGACCCAGAGTCGCTCCGGCGGCAACCCGAGCACCTTCGTCAGCAGTTCCCACGCCCACGCGATGGCTTCCTTCTTGAAGTAGTCGCCGAACGACCAGTTGCCCAGCATCTCGAAGAAGGTGTGATGGCGCGCGGTGTAGCCGACCGAATCGAGGTCGTTGTGCTTGCCGCCAGCGCGCAGGCAGCGCTGCACATCGACCGCACGCACGTACGGCAGCTTTTCGCTGCCGAGGAACACGTTCTTGAACTGCACCATCCCCGAGTTGGTGAACAGCAGGGTCGGATCGTTGGCCGGCACCAGTGGCGCGGACGGCACGACCGTGTGGCCACGGTCGCGGAAGAAGTCAAGGAAGCATGCACGAATCTCTGCAGTTTTCATGCTGTTATGAGTACAAGTTCAAGTTGTTAGTACCCCGGAAGACGCGCCATGCCCCCTGCCGGAGCGCGGCAGATCGTCAATCGCCGGAGGAGTCGACGTTGGAATGGATGACGATTCTAACGGTGGCGGCGGCGAAGCCGCGACGCAACAGGAAGGCCGCGCGCTTGCCACGTTCAGCGTGATCGACGGGCGGCTTGTCGCCGTACTTCTTGCGGAGCTGCGCGCGCGCGATCGCGAGCCAGTCGGCTTCGGCCGCATCCAGCAAGCTGCGGATCGCAGCGTCGGGTAATCCGTGCGAGCGCAGCTCGGCGCGGATGCGGTCGGGCCCGTACCCTCGGCCCATTCGCGCCCGCAAGATCATTTCGCCGAAGCGGTCGTCGTCCTGATAGTTCTGATCGCCGAGACGCTTGATCGCCTCGTCCGCCTCGGCCTCGTCGTAACCGCCGTGTTCCAGCCGCGCGCGCAATTCGCGCTGCGAATGCTCACGGCGCGCGAGCATGGACAACCCGCGGTCATAGGCGCTGCGCTGTTCGGCTTGGTCGTCTGGATTTCGCCGGCGCTTCATGCGTGACATCGTAGGAGGCCGCTCTGCCCCGGGGGCTCTTTGCCAGGGGAGAGGGAGCCGCACGCCGAACGCGTAGCGCTGGGCGAAGGGGCTTTCGCATTACCGGCCAGCTCGCGGATGCGCGCTCCCGCCCCCTCACCCTGACCCCCTCCCCCAAAAGCTGAAGCTGTTTGGTGGAGAAGGAATGTCTTACGCCTCGACTTCCTCGGCATCTTCGGTCGCGGTGGCGCCGCCCTTGCGGGGACCCTCGAGCAGCTTCGCACGCAGGGCTTGGTCGAGCTCGTCCGCCGCTTGCGGATTGTCCTTGAGGTACTGGCGGGCGTTCTCCTTGCCCTGGCCGATCCGCTCGCCGCCGTAGCTGTACCACGCGCCGGACTTCTCGACCAGATCGTTGGCGACACCCATCTCGATCAGCTCGCCTTCGCGCGAGGTGCCCTCGCCGTACAGGATCTCGAACTCGGCCTTGCGGAACGGCGGCGCGACCTTGTTCTTGACCACTTTCACGCGGGTCTGCGAACCGATCACCTCCTCGCCCTTCTTGACCGCGCCGATCCGGCGGATGTCGAGGCGCACCGATGCATAGAACTTCAACGCGTTGCCGCCGGTGGTGGTCTCCGGATTGCCGAACATCACGCCGATCTTCATGCGGATCTGGTTGATGAAGATCACCAGCGTGTTGGAACGCTTGATGTTGCCGGTGAGTTTGCGCAGCGCCTGGCTCATCAGGCGCGCGTGCAATCCCATATGGTTGTCGCCCATCTCGCCCTCGATTTCGGCCTTGGGCGTCAACGCCGCCACCGAATCGACCACCACCATGTCGACGGCATTCGAGCGCACCAGCATGTCGGCGATTTCCAGCGCCTGTTCCCCGGTGTCGGGCTGCGACACCAGCAGGTCGTCGACCTTGACGCCGAGTTTTTCGGCGTAGCTGGGGTCGAGCGCGTGCTCGGCGTCGATGAAGGCGGCCGTCCCGCCGTTCTTCTGGCAGTTGGCGATTACCTGCAGGGTCCGCGTGGTCTTGCCCGAGGATTCCGGACCGTAAACCCCCACCACCCGCCCGCGCGGCAGGCCACCGACGCCCAGCGCGATGTCGAGGCCGAGCGACCCGGTCGACACCACGTCGATCGCCTCGGCGCTGCGATCACCCATGCGCATGACCGCGCCCTTGCCGAACTGCTTCTCGATCTGGCCCAGCGCGGAAGCCAGTGCGCGGCGCTTGTTGTCATCCATTGCGTAATCCTCAGGCGATTGTGCTTGCTGAAAGTATGGTCGGGCTGCATCTCACCGATTGAGACCGCTCCGGCCTGTTGATGGGACCATTATTTCACACCGCTCCGGTTCGGGAACCGGCGCGTGCCGCGTTGCGGCGTAGGGCATTTCCGATGCGCGGCAGCGCGGATCCGCCGGCTACGCGAGCAGCATCTTCTCCACGCCTTGCAGCGCCGCGGCGGCGGTCCGGCGGCGCACCGCATCGCGGTCGCCCTCGAAGCGGAATTTCCTGGCCCGCGCATGGCCGCCGCGCCGCATCCAGGCGATCCAGACCGTACCCACCGGTTTGTCCGGTGTGCCACCGGCCGGACCGGCGATGCCGGTCACCGCCACCGCGATCGACGCATCGAAGCCCTCCAGCGCCCCGGCCACCATCTCGAGCGCGCACGCTTCGCTTACCGCGCCATGCTGCTCGAGCGTGGCTGGCGAGACTCCGAGCAGCGCCTCTTTGGCATCGTTGCCGTAGGTGACCGCCGCTCCTTCGAACCATCCGGAACTACCGGCGATGTCGGTGAGCAGCTTGGCAATCCAGCCGCCGGTGCAGGATTCCGCGGCCGCCAGCACCTGTCCGCGCTCGCGCAACATTTCGCCCACGCTTTCCGCGAGCGCTTGCAACCTGGCATCGTCGGGAACGGAACGGTCTTCCATGCCACACTCGCGTTTTGCTACCTCCCTTTTCTACTCCGACCCGGCGTCCCCGCCAAGTCCGCCGTTCGTCGCGCATCAGGCGGCGGTTCTCTGCTAGGGTCGCCGTCGTCGCCATTTGCCGGCGGCCTTCGCTGAATCAGAATTTCACCTCGCCCCAGGCGCCGATCTCGCGCGACTCGACGTCGACGGTCGTGCCGTTGCGCAGGCGCTCGTTCTTGTAGGCAATCGCCATGCGCACGCCCTTGGTGATCGGGAACGCCACGCCGACGTTGTAGTAGGTATCTTCCAGATCCGGATCGAGATCCTTGCTGGGCTTGACGCGGTCGTAGCGCGCGAACACCGACGCGGTACTGAAGTCGTAGCTGCCCCACAGCGAGTAGCCGTCTGCCGCATCACCGAGCGGCGTGGCGACATTGTTCCAGTTGTCCGCCCTGAACCATTCCGCGCCGAGACGCAAGCCGTTCGCGTTCCATGCCACCATCGCGTCGTAGCGATGCGCATCGTGCAGCGCGGGCGAAGCTGCGGTGTCGTTGCCGAGATCGCCCGTATAGCCGCCGACCGCGACCGCGAAACCCTTGAACGGAGTGAAGCCGACGCGGCCCTCGAAATCGACGCTGTTGGAACGGTTCGGATGCTTGTAGCCGCCGCCGTTGACCATCGACACCTGGTAGTCGAACGTGCCGCTGTCGCCCAGCAGATGCAGGCCCCAGTCGGCGGAATTGCCGAACTTCAGGCGATCGACCAGGGTGTTCTCGACGAAGCGGTAGCCGTACCAGTCTTCCACGAACGGAATCCACGGCATATTGGCCGAGCCGACCCTCAAAGTCGCGAGCTTGCTGAAGGCACCTTGCAGGTAGGCCTTCTTGACGAACAGGTTGGTTTCGCCGTCGTTGCTGACGTAATTGAAGTCGGTGGTGAGGTTGGCCGACCAGATGTCGTTGAACTTGTGGTCGACGGATAGGTAGAAGCGTTTGACGTCCAGCCCTGTTCCCGAGGACGCGCTC
>JBOHYO010000274.1:0-5025 GCA_050737935.1 Rhodanobacteraceae bacterium | reverse complement strand
CGCGAAATCCGTGCGCAGTTCCCATCCGTTTTCCAGCATCAACGGATGGACCACCGACACGCCGATATGTGGTTCGAGGCCCTTCCATGCGCGCATCACCAGGGTCCGGTGTGCCCAGGGGCAGGCGTAGGACACATATAAGTGATAGCGGCCGCTTTCCGCGTTGAAGCCCTTTTCGCCGGAAGGTCCGGCGCTGCCGTCCGCGGTGATCCAGTTGCGGAACGCGCTGGCCGAACGCTTGAACCGCCCGCCGGTGCTCTTGGTGTCGTACCACTCGTCCCGCCATTGCCCTTCGACCAGATATCCCATGGGATGCCTCCTCCTTTATTGGCGCGCGCTTGGCGAAACGGCGAAGCCGGGCGTTGCCGCCCCTGCGGTTATCGCCCTATGGACAGGGTCCCGCGGCTGCCAATGGTGCAAGGCGTCGTCACGCTTTCCCGCCCTTGTGTTTCGCGAGCCTGAGCCAGGTATCGACCACGGTGTCCGGATTCAACGACACCGATTCGATGCCCTGATCCATCAGCCACTCGGCAAGATCGGGGTGATCCGACGGACCCTGACCGCAGATGCCGATGTACTTGCCCTTGGCGCGCGCGGTCTGGATCGCCATCGACAAGAGTTTCTTGACCGCCGGATTGCGCTCGTCGAACAGGCCGGCGACGATCGAGGAATCTCGATCGAGCCCCAGCGTCAACTGGGTGAGGTCGTTGGAGCCGATCGAAAAGCCGTCGAAGATGTCGAGAAATTCCTCGGCCAGCAGCGCGTTGGATGGCACCTCGCACATCATGATGACTTTCAGCGCCTCGTTGCCATCGATGCTTTCGCCTTGCGTCAGGCCGTTGGCCTTCAATACCTCGATGACCTTCTTGCCTTCGTCCAATGTGCGGATGAACGGGATCATCACCCATACGTTGTCGAGGCCCATTGCCTCGCGCACTTTCTTGACCGCCTTGCATTCGAGGCCGAACGCTTCGGCGAACGAGTCATCCACGTAACGCGATGCGCCGCGGAAGCCGATCATCGGGTTTTCCTCGTGCGGCTCGTACTTGGCGCCGCCGAGCAGGTTGGCGTACTCGTTGGACTTGAAGTCGCTCATCCGCACGATCACGGTCTTCGGGTGCACCGAAGCCGCGATCGTCGCGATGCCTTCGGCGAGTCGTTCAATGTAGAACTCGACGGGACCGGCGTAACCGGCGATGCGTTCGTCGATCTTCTGCTTGATTTCGGCGTCCTGCTGGTCGTACTCCAACAACGCTTTGGGATGCACGCCAATGTGGCTGGCGATGATCATTTCCAGGCGCGCAAGTCCGATGCCCTGGTTGGGCAGCATCCCGAAATCGAACGCACGCTCGGGATTGGCGACGTTCATCATGATCTTCAGCGGCGCCCTTGGCATGTCGCCGAGGTCGGTGGTGATGCGCTCGAACTTGAGCTTGCCGTCGTAAATGAAACCGGTGTCGCCTTCGGCGCAGGACACTGTCACTTCGTGGCCGTGCGGGATCTTTTCCAGCCCATCGCCGGTACCGACCACCGCCGGTACCCCCAGCTCGCGCGCGATGATTGCGGCATGGCAGGTGCGCCCGCCGCGGTTGGTGACGATCGCCGCGGCACGTTTCATGATCGGTTCCCAGTCGGGGTCGGTCATGTCCGCGACCAGTACGTCACCCGCCTGGAATTCGTGCATCTTGTCGAGCGACTTGATGACGCGCGCGGTGCCGGCGCCGATCTTCTGGCCGATGGAGCGGCCTTCGGCCAGCACCTTGCCTTGCTCGTTCAACTGGAAACGTTCCAGTTGCGTCGCGTGGGCACGTGACTTCACCGTTTCCGGGCGCGCCTGCACGATGTAGAGCTTGCCGGTGGCGCCGTCCTTCGCCCATTCGATGTCCATCGGGCGCTTGTAATGGTCCTCGATGATCAGCGCCTGCCTGGACAGGGATTCGACGTCCGCGTCCGAGATGCAAAACTTGCGGCGCAGCTCTTCGGGCGTTTCCTCGATTCGCACCCGTTCGCCCGGCTGGTCCGAATACACCATGCGCTGCTGCTTGGCGCCGAGGCTGCGGCGCAGCACCGCGACCTTGCCGGATTTCAGCGTCGGCTTGAACACATAGAACTCGTCGGGGTTCACCGCGCCCTGCACGACCATTTCGCCGAGGCCGTAGCTGGCGGTGACGAATACCACGCCGCGAAAGCCGGATTCGGTATCGAGCGTGAACAACACGCCCGCCGCGCCGATGTCCGAGCGCACCATCAACTGCACGCCGGCCGACAGGAACACCTCCTCGTGCTTGAACCCCTGATGGACGCGGTACGCGATGGCGCGATCGTTGTAGAGCGATGCGAAGACTTCCTTCACCTTGCGCAGCACGTCCTCGATGCCCGTGACGTTCAGGAAGGTTTCCTGCTGGCCCGCGAAGCTGGCGTCCGGCAGATCTTCGGCGGTGGCGGACGAACGCACGGCGACGGGAATATTCTCGCCCCCGGCGTCCTTGCACAGCTTCGCGTACGCGTCACGGATCGCCTGTTCCAGGGCATCGGGCAATCTGGTATCGACGATCCAGCCCCGAATCTCCTTGCCGGCGGCGGTCAGCGCATTGACGTCTTCGACATCCAGCGTGGCGAGGCGCTTTTGGATCCTGTCGGCGAGACCGCTCTTTTCCAGGTATTCGCGGAATGCGTCGGCGGTGGTCGCGAATCCGCCGGGCACCGACACGCCCAGCTTGGCCAGGTTGCCGATCATCTCGCCGAGCGAAGCGTTCTTGCCGCCTACCTTGGCGAGATCGCTCATGCGCAATTGATCGAGCCACAGGACGAGTTCGGTCACGGCCATCTCCCTTGTCCGGGCCGGCGGCCCGCAAAGCGCCCATTTTCGCGGGCGCCGCGACTACTGACAAGCCGAATCGCGACTGTAGCCGCGCGCGGTACGCGTCCATTCATGCCTTTTCCGGTACGGGATTTCACGATGATCACTTCCGCTTCGACACTGTTTCATCCACACGTCTGGACACCCGATGGTGAAACCGTCACGCTCGCCGTGCGGTGTTTGCGCCGGCGCGAAAGAGATACGAGAAGGCGATGTTCACCGTGCACGCGCGACAATTCGACTTGCAATCGCCGCAGGTCGATTGCCGCCGGCCGGCCGCCGTCGGCGCAGGACTGAAGGAGGAGACAGAGTGAAAACACGAGCTGCCGTTGCATGGGAGGCGGGGCAACCGCTGACGATCGAGGAAGTCGATCTGGAAGGCCCCAGGGCGGGCGAGGCGCTGCTGCGCGTCGTCGCGACCGGGGTGTGCCACACCGATGCCTACACCCTCTCGGGCGCCGATCCGGAGGGCCTGTTCCCGGTGATCCTGGGTCACGAGGGCGGCGCGATCGTCGAAGAGGTCGGCCCGGGCGTGACCACCATCAAGCCGGGCGACCATGTGATTCCGCTGTACACGCCCGAGTGCGGTGAGTGCGAGTATTGCAAGTCGGGCCTGACCAACCTGTGCCAGAAGATCCGAGTGACGCAGGGCGAGGGTGTGATGCCGGACGGTACCTCGCGGTTTTCGTACAAGGGCAGGATGTTGCGGCACTACATGGGCACCAGCACGTTTTCCGAATACACCGTGCTGCCGGAGATTTCGATCGCGAAGATCGATCCGAAGGCGCCGCTGGAAAAGGTATGCCTGCTGGGCTGCGGTATCACCACCGGCGTCGGCGCGGTGCTGAACGTCGCCAAGGTGCGGCCCGGCTCCACGGTCGCGGTGTTCGGTCTGGGCGCGATCGGGCTCGCGGTGGTGCAGGGCGCGGTGATGGCGAAGGCCGAGCGCATCATCGGCATCGACATCAATCCGGACAAATGGACGATGGCGCAGGCGATGGGCGCGACCGACTACGTCAACCCAAAGGACCACGACGTGCCGATCCAGCAGGTGATCGTCGAGATGACCCATGGCGGCGTCGACTATTCGTTCGAGTGCATCGGCAACGTCAACGTGATGCGCTCGGCGCTCGAGTGCTGCCACAAGGGCTGGGGTGAATCGACCATCATCGGTGTCGCCGCGGCGGGGCAGGAGATCAGTACCCGGCCGTTCCAGTTGGTCACTGGGCGGGTCTGGCGCGGGGCGGCATTTGGCGGCGTCAAGGGCCGCTCGCAACTGCCGGGCTATGTCGATCGTTACATGCAGGGGGACCTGAAGGTGGATGAATTCGTCTCCAGGGTCTTGCCGCTGGAACAGATCAACGAGGCGTTCGACCTGATGCACGAAGGCAAGGTCATCCGCTCGGTCATCCGCTACGGCGATCCCGCGGCAGCGTAAGGCAAACCCAATCCAACCGGAGGATCCGCACATGACCCGGATATGGGTCGCTTCTGCGCGGGGCACGCACCGGCGAAGATTGCCGCTCGCCATGATCGCGGCGCTGGGAGTGGCGGCGCTGCTGTTGCCGCCAGTGACCAGTGCGCAGTCGACCGGCTCGCCGCAGCAGGACACGCCGCAGTCGCTGCCGACCGTAGTGGTCACCGGGACGCGGATTCCCGAGCCGGAATTCGACGTGCCCGCATCGATCAGTGTCGTGACGAGCAAGGAAATACGCTCTGGTCCGCCCGGGACGAACCTCGCGCAAACACTGGCGCGGGTGCCGGGCCTGGTCGCGCAAAACCGCCAGAGCCTCGCCCAGGACCTGCAACTTTCGCTGCGCGGCTTCGGTGCGCGCGCTTCGTTCGGTGTGACGGGGATCCGGCTGCTGGTGGACGGCTTGCCGTATTCCGATCCCGACGGACAGGGCGAGACCGACCCGTTCGACCTCGCGGCGGCCGAGCGCGTCGAAGTGTTGCGTGGCCCGTTCTCGGTGCTCTACGGCAATGCCGCCGGCGGCGTTATCCAGGTCTTCACCAAGGACGGTCCCGCGCAACCCGAGGTCGGCGCGAACACAATGGTCGGCAGCTACGGGACCGTAGAGAACCAGCTCAACGCCGGCGGCACGGCGGGCCCAATCAATTACATGGCCAACGTGTCGTCGTTCCAGACCGACGGCTATCGCGAA
>JBOHYO010000273.1:0-7024 GCA_050737935.1 Rhodanobacteraceae bacterium | reverse complement strand
CTGCCGGTCGGGATGCTGTTCTTCGGGCGCAAGTGGAGCGAGCCGAGCTTGATCGGGATCGCCTATGCGTACGAACAGGCCACGCACGCGCGCCGGCAACCCGAATTCCTGACGACGTTGCCGGCGCCTCCCGGCATCGAACCGTACACCGAAAAAGCCGCGGCGTCGTCCGGCCCCGTGCAAGCGGGCGCATCACACGAGTGATGATGCCTTCCAGTTCGGTGAACGGCGGTCCCCGATCCAGCGAGACTCACGCGGCCTTGGCGGTCTGGCCGCGGAGCTGCTGCAACACCGCTTTCGCGGCCTCGGCGGAGGACGCGGGATTCTGCCCCGTGATGAGGTTGCCCGCGATGACGACGTGCGACTGCCCGTCGGCTGCCTTGGAATATTCGCCACCTGCTTCCTTCAGCATGTCCTCGACGAGGAACGGAACGGCGTCGGCGAGACCGGCGGCTTGTTCCTCGGAGTTGGAGAAACCCGTGACGTCCTTGCCGCGCACCAAAGGCAAGCCGAAGGGCCCGCGTGCGTGACGCAGCGCCGCCGGACCATGGCAGATCGCGGCGACCGGCTTGCCGGCCGCGAACAGCGTCTCGATCACGCGCCGTGAATCCTCATCCTCCGCCAGGTCCCACAGCGGACCGTGGCCACCGGGATAGAACACCGCATCGTACGCATCGGTTTCCACGTCTGCCAACTTGCGGGTGTTCGCGAGCGCCGCGGTCGCCTCGGCGTCACCACGAAACCGCCGGGTAGCTTCCGTCTGGTTGTCGGATTTTTCGCTGTTGGGATCTACGGGCGGCTGCCCACCCGCCGGTGACGCCAGGGTCACATCGGCCTTGGCGTCCTTGAACACGTAATAGGGAGCGGCCAGTTCCTCCAGCCACAGCCCGGTCGACTTGTCGGTTTTGCCAAGCTGGCCGTGCGAGGTCAGCACCATCAGGATTTTCATGGCGGTACTCCGTGGGATTTCTTCGCGCGTCACGAGGGCGCTTCATTGGACATTGGGAGCGGCCGTGGCGAATACAAGGGAAACCGTGTCGATTGCGGCGCGGTGTTACGCTGCGCGTAACTTTTACGGGCAGAGCGCAATGGGATTGATTTCTGCACCCGTCTCCTACGGCGAGCTGGTCGACAAGCTGACGATTCTCGAAATCAAGTCTGAACGCATCGCCGATGCGTCCAAACTCGCCAACGTGCGTGATGAATTGCGGCTGCTGTCGTCGCTGTGGCAGGCCGACGCCGCGTCGGGCACCGACATTGTCGCTGAAAGGGCGGAACTGAAGCACATCAACGAAACGCTTTGGGAGATCGAGGATGAAATTAGCGTCAAGGAACGCGGGCAGGAGTTCGATGCGCGCTTCATCGAACTGGCGCGCGCGGTCTATCACACCAATGACCAGCGCGCCGCAGTCAAGCGCGCGATCAACTTGAAGCTGGGATCACGGCTGGTGGAAGAGAAGTCGTATCAAAGCTACTCAAATGATGAATGATGACCTCCCGGACGCTACGGATCGCGACTTGGCGGTTCTGCAGGGTCAGTGGCAGCAGGTTGGATTTGAAGCGGATGGTCGGTCCGATTCACCGGACGAATTTGGTCCGCTGGCTGCAATTACGATGATTGATGGGCATCGATTCAGCGTCCACGCTGCCGGAGGTGGATTGTTGCTGGACGGTACGTTCACACTCGACGCGTCGGTTTGCCCGAAGGCGATCACCTGGATGGACTCGATTGGCGCGGATGCCGGAAAATGCTTGCCTGCCATCTACGAATTGGCTGGCGATCGCTTCGTATTCATTGCGGCCGATGACGGTGAACCTCGACCCACCGTGTTTCATACGAAGCCGGGTCAGGTAATGCGCATTTTTGTCCGTCTTCCGAGAACGATGGGCAGCTAGTCAGATCGCGTATATACCCGCGGCGGCTTCGAGGCGTTCGATCACGTCGTCCACCATGACGAGGTCCATCACGCCCGGGTATTCGATCTTGGTGCCCCACGGAAGGGCCGCGGCGGATTTGTGGAGGTACTTGCGCGCGGCCTCGTCGTAGCGATCGACGCACCAGCGGCGATCCGAATACGGTCCCGAACGGGCCGGATTGCTCGCGGCGTGCAGGCCCAGCACGCGCGCGCCCACCGCGTTGGCAAGGTGCATGGGTCCGGCGTCGGGCGTCAGCACCACTGCTGCGCGCCGGTACAGGGCCAGCGCACGCTTCAGCGTGTCCCTGCCGATCAGGTCGAGCGGCGCGGTTTTCATCCCGGCGAGAATGGCGTTGCCCAGAGCGCGTTCGGCGGGTGAAGGCCCACCCGTCAGCACCACCCGCATCCGCAACGCCTGCGCGGCGTGATCGGCAACCGCGGCGTAGCGCTCCGCGCGCCAGTTGCGCAGGGCGTGGCTCGAGGCGGGGCTGATCACCAGCGTGGCCTGTCCGTCATCGGGCCATTGCGCGGTCGCCCAGGCGGCGGCTTCATCCGGAATGGGGATGTCCCAGCGTACGCTGGTCGGCTGCAGTCCCAGCGGTTCGGCGAAACTGCCGATGGCATCGAGGACGTGCTGTCCGGTGCGCGCGAGGATCCGCTCGCGTACGAACATCCCGTGCAGGTCCTTCGAGCGTGCACGGTCATAGCCGATCCTGCGATCGGCGCGGACGGCGAGGCTCAGGAGATTGGCGCGCAACGCGACCTGCATGTGCAGCAGGGCATCGAAGCGGCGCCCGGCCAATGCTTCGCGAACCGCTCGGTAGCCCGCGAGGCCCGAGCGCTTGTCGAACACCACGAACTCGACACCTTCGACGTCGCCGACCAGCCGGTGCTCCAGCTTGCCGACGATCCACGCCAGGCGGGTTGCGGGCCAAGCCGCCTGCAGCGTCCGCACCAGCGGCACGACGTGGGTGACGTCGCCGAGGGCCGAGGTGCGCAGCAGGCATATTGATTGCGGGATGGCGTGCATCGGGCTTGCTAGACTGGTTTGGTGGAAGCGCCAGCGAAATCAGCGGACGGACGCGCCGTCGACCCGCGCATTGTCGCATCGAGCGGCACCGCGATGATGTTCGACGGCGGCTTGCCGGAGCCTCCGACCGAGGCATGGTTCGACCGATCGTGGTGGCAATCGCAGGATCGCATGCGGACGACAGGCGGCGGGCGTGGCGGCGTGGCGTTCATCGAGACGCCGGTCGGAGCGTGCGTGTTGCGCCACTACCGCCGCGGTGGCTGGATGGCGCCGCTGATGGGTGACCGTTACCTGTGGGAGGGTCGCAGCTACAGCCGCGGGTTCGCCGAGTTCCGGTTGCTGGCGGAGTTGTCGCGGCGCGGCCTGCCGGTGCCGGCGCCGGTCGCAGCCCGTTACCGGCGGCGCGGTGCGTACTACACCGCCGACCTGATCACGCGCGCCATCGACGGCGCCGTGACCCTGGCGCAACTCATCGGCGAGCGGCGCGTCGATGCGCGCTTCGCGGAGCGGGTCGGAGAACTCGTGGCGCGGTTCCACAGCGGCGGCGTGGATCATGCGGACCTGAATGCGCACAATATCCTCCTCGCCGGCGATCATCTATGGTTGATCGACTTCGATCGCGGAGAGATCCGCGCGACGGGTACCGCCTGGAAGCTGGGCAACCTCGCGCGCCTGAAGCGCTCGCTGCTGAAGGTGGGCGCGTGCGATCATGACGAAGCGGTGCTGGACCGCGAGATCTGGGTGCCATTGATGCGCGGCTATGAACGCGCCGGTGGAATGAACCGATGAAGAGCACGTGCGACGACAAGGACGTCCATGCTTCCGCTCCGGAATCCGCGGGGCGGGACGCCGTGTGGTCGCTGCATGTGCTGGGGACCGGCGCCGCGAGTGCGGTGGATCTCGGTTCGTCGGGCGCCGTGCTGGAGCGCGATGGCGAGCCGATATTGCTGATCGACTGCGGGCCTGGCACCCTCGACCATTATCTGCGCTGTTACGGTGCGCCGCCCGTGGCGGTGTTCATCACCCATGGCCACATGGACCACGTCGCAGGGCTGGAGCGCCTGTTCCACACGGCATGGTTCGACCCGCAGCAGCGCGGGCGCGCGAAGGTGTTCCTGCACGCGAACCTGGTGCCGATCCTGCAGTCGAGGGTCGCCGATTATCCCAATGCCGTTGCCGAAGGTGGCGTCAATTTCTGGGAAGGCTTCCGGCTGGTCCCGCTGTCGCGCGGTTTCTGGCTGGATGGCTGGTGGTTCGACATCTTCGCGACCCGCCACCACGTGCCCGGCACCTCGTTCGGCGTGGTGCTGCGGGGCTGCTTCGCATGGACCGGCGACACGCGCCCAATTCCGGAAGTGCTTGCGGCCGTGGCCGATGCGCAAACCCTGGTCGCGCACGACTGCGCCCTGGTCGGCAATCCTTCGCACACCGGCGTCGAAGATCTGGAGCGCGAATATCCGGACGAATTGCGCAGTCGACTGCTGCTGTATCACTACGGCAGCGAGGCGGAGGCGCTGCAGCTTCGCGAGCGCGGCTTCAAGATCGCCATCCCGGATGGCCGCTACCCGCTCAAGGCGCCGCATCCGGTTCGGGCGGAGGCTGGCTGATGAGGCCCGAGGCGCCGCAGGCACTGCAGCACGCGCCGGCGCCGCCGGACGCGCTGGGGCGTGTGCTGGCCGACCTGCGCATTTCGGTGATCGACCGCTGCAATTTCCGTTGCCCGTACTGCATGCCGGAAGAGGCCTATCCGGAGGACCACGCCTTCCTGCGCGCGCGCGACCGGCTGGATTTCGGGGAGATCGCACGGATCGCGCGGGTGTTCGTGTCGTTGGGTGTGCGCAAGTTGCGACTGACCGGCGGCGAGCCGCTGCTGCGCCGTGACCTTCCGGACCTGGTCGCGCGGCTGGCGGCGATCGAGGGCGTCGAGGATTTCGCGCTTACCACCAACGGTGCGCTGCTGCCGCGGCTTGCGCAGCCGCTGCGCGATGCCGGCCTGCAAAGAATCACCCTCAGCATGGACAGCGCGGATCCGGAAGTCTTCCGGCGGATGTCGGGGGGGCGCGGCGAGCTGGCCCAGGTCGAGGCCGCGATCGCTGCGGCCGAGCACGCCGGCTTCGCGCCGCTCAAGATCAATTGCGTGGTGATGCGCGGGGTCAACGACGACGGCGTGCCGGATCTCGTGGCGCGTTTCCGGGGAACCGGCCACATCCTGCGATTCATCGAATACATGGATGTCGGCACGGTGAACGGCTGGCGCGGCGACCGCGTGGTACCGGGGGCCGAGCTGGTCCGGCGGATCGATGCGCGCTGGCCGCTGGAACCGCTGCCGCGGAGTCCCGCATCGACCGCCCGCCGCTGGCGGTTCCGCGATGGCGGCGGCGAGGTCGGCTTCATCAACTCGGTGACCGAACCCTTCTGCGGCGGCTGCACCCGTGCGCGCCTGTCGGCCGATGGCAAACTGTATACGTGCCTGTTCGCGCACGCCGGGCACGATTTGCGCGCCGTGTTGCGGGCGGGGGAATCCGACGAAGCGTTGCGCGCGACCATCGCCGGCATCTGGAGCCACCGCGGCGACCGCTACAGCGAGCGCCGTGCGGAGCTGCGCGCGGCGGGCGTGCTGGAGCACGTCGAAATGTACCGGATTGGGGGTTAGTGAGCGCGACAGCAAGCTCGGCGTTCCAAAGATCACGATCAATTCCCCGTTCGTCCCCGGAGCGAGTCCGGGGCAGGCTCTGAGCGTTGGCGCGTAGCGCCAAAGTCGAAGGATGGCGGCATGACGCTTCGACTTCGCGGCCGTTGGCCGCTACGCTCAGCGCGAACGGAAATTTGAAATTCCGGGTCGAAGTACCACCCATTCAAGATGGCTTCGCGGCGGAAGCCGAGATGCAGGGTTTTTACATGGCGGCAAAGAGCAAGCTATCTCATCTCGATTCGTCCAACCGGCCACGCATGGTCGATGTCGGTGCGAAGGTGCGCACTGCGCGCCTTGCGGTGGCCGAAGCCCTGGTGCATTTCCCGGCCGAGGTCGCCGAAGCGTTGCGCGCCGGCGGGATGCGCTCGCCCAAAGGGCCGGTCATCGACACCGCGATTGTCGCCGGAACCATGGCGGCCAAGCGGACCCACGAGCTGATCCCGTTCTGCCATCCGCTCGCGATCGAACGCTGCCGGATCGAAGCGGATTTCGTGTCGGACACGGATCTGGCAATCCGCTGCGAGGTTGCGATCACCCACAAGACCGGCGTCGAAATGGAGGCGCTGACCGGTGCCAGCGTGGCCGCTCTCACGGTCTACGACATGTGCAAGGCGCTCTCGCACGAAATCGTCATCGAGGGCGTGCGCCTGCTGGAGAAATCGGGCGGCCAGCGCACGGTGCGGGCGGGGAAGGCATCGCCAGCGGCGCAGGCCCGGAGCAGGCGATGAAGTATCGGTTGCTGTATTTTGCCTCGCTTTGCGATGCCGCCGGACGCTCTGAGGAAACAGTCGTAAGCGAGGTGCACGACCTGCGGCGTCTGTACGCCGAGCTTTCGATGAAGCACGGTTTCACCTTCACGCCGGATCGCCTGCGCGTCGCGGTCAACGGCGCGTTCACCGACTGGGACCATCGTCTCGTCGACAACGACGAGGTGACATTTCTGCCGCCGGTGAGCGGTGGGTGAGAACGTGCGTTTAGCCGATGCCGGGGGCATCGGCTGCGCGTTCGACGTGGCGCGCATGGAGCGCGACCGAACGCCGGAGGCGGCCCGAAGGGCGAGCGCCAGGGATGGCGCGAGTAGCGCACGGGCAAGGATGTCCGGGCGGGCGCCATGCACCATGGATGGTTGCTTGCCCTAATCATTGCAGATCATGGAAACGAAGATGTTTTCCATTACGAATTCCCCGATCGACGACGCGATGCTTCGACGCGAGCTGGAGGCGCAGGGCGCCGGTGCGGTGGTGTGCTTCGAAGGCCGCGTGCGCGACCACAACGACGGTCGCGCGGTGGACGGTCTTTCGTACCAGGCCTACGTCGAGCTTGCCCAGGCCGAGGGACGACGCATCGTCGACGAGGCACGGACCAGGTTCGCGATCGAGCACGTCG
>JBOHYO010000272.1:0-4896 GCA_050737935.1 Rhodanobacteraceae bacterium | reverse complement strand
CGTCAAGGGCGTGCATTCGCCCGAGCGGCTGCTCGACGAGACCGCGCTGTTCCTGCACCGGGTCGTGTCGAAATTGCCGCCGGCCAAGCGAGCGATGCTGGAGACCTTGTACCAGTCGGATAGTTCGCTCAGTGACAAGAAGGTGCTGGTGGTCGACGACGACGTGCGCAACATCTTCGCCATCAGCAGTATCCTCGAGCGCCGAGGCATGCACGTGCTGACCGCCGAGAACGGCCGGGACGCCGTCGCGCTGGTGGAGGGCCAGGATGACATCGCCATGGTACTGATGGACATCATGATGCCGGGCATGGATGGCTACGAGACCATCCGCGCAATCCGCGCCAAGCCGGATCTGCGCTCGCTGCCCATCATCGCGCTGACCGCCAAGGCGATGAAGGGCGATCGCGAGAAATGCATCGAGGCGGGTGCGTCCGACTACATCGCCAAGCCGGTGCACACCGGCCAATTGCTGTCCCTGTTGCGCCAATGGTTGCACCGGTGATGACGGACGCGATTGCACACGGCGAGCCTGCCAACGTCCTGCTGGTCGACGACAACCCCGCACGCCTTCTGAGCTACCGCACGATCCTGGAGCCGCTCGGCGAACGGCTGGTCGAGGTCACGTCCGGTACCGATGCGTTGCGCAACGTGATGGACACCGACTTCGCAGTGATCTTGCTGGACGTGAACATGCCGGGCATGGACGGTTTCGAGACCGCCAGCCTGATCCACCAGCACCCGCGCTTCGAGAAGACCCCGGTCATCTTCGTGTCGGCGATCAACGTCAGCGACATGGACCGCTTGCGCGGCTACAAGCTGGGCGCGGTCGACTACGTGATGGTGCCGATCATCCCTGAAATCCTGCGGGGCAAGGTCGCGGCGCTGGCCGAACTGTTCCGCAAGCGACGTGAACTGCAACGGCTCAACGCGGAGCTGGCCGACACCAACACGCGGCTGGCGCGCAGCAACGAGGCGCTTCGCATCGAGCGCGAGCGCGAAGTGCACAAACTCAACCAGGCGCTCACCGACAGCAACGTGAAGCTCGGGGCGAGCAACCGCGAGCTCAAGCAGGAAGTCGACGAGCGTCGCCGCATCGAGGAGCGGCTGCGGGAGGCGGACCGCCGCAAGGATGAGTTCCTGGCGACCCTGGCGCACGAGTTGCGCAACCCGCTTGCGCCTATCCAGAGTGCCCTGAACGTGTACCGGCTCGGGCATGATGTGGCCGGCGCGGAAGGCGGGACGCTTTACCAGATCTTCGAGCGCCAGACCGGCTTGCTCGTGCACATGGTCGATGACCTGCTGGACGTCTCCCGCATCACCCGCGGGCGGCTGCAATTGCGGCTCGAACGTACCCTGCTCGGCGACATCGTGGCTGCCGCAATCGAGACCGCCCAGCCGCTGATCGAGGAAGGCAAGCACCGGCTGGAGCTGGACCTGCCGCCGCAGCCGGTGTACCTCGAGGCCGACCCGCACCGCCTGACCCAGGTGTTCGGCAACCTGCTCAACAACGCCTGCAAGTTTTCCGATCCGGGCGGTGCGATCACCGTGCGCGCCAGGGCCGCCGACGGATCGGTGGCCATCGAGATCCGCGATACCGGCATCGGCCTGACCGAGCAGCAGGTGCGCTTCATCTTCGACCTGTTCGCGCAGGCCGACACCTCGCTGGAACGGCCGCACAGCGGCCTCGGCATCGGGCTTACGCTGTCGCAGCGGCTGGTCGAGTTGCATGGCGGCCAGATCCGCGCCAGCAGCGAGGGCCTCGCCACCGGCAGCACCTTTACGGTGACGTTGCCGGTCGCCGGTGCCGATACCGATTCGACCGCGGAATCCGTGCCTGCGCCGGCAGAGATGGCCACGGGCAGCCTGCGGATCATGGTGGTGGATGACAACCACGATTCGGCCGACATGCTGGCGAGGTCGTTGCAGATCATGGGCCACGAGGCGCGCGCGCTGTACTCGCCGCTGGCGGTGATGGACGCCTGCGCCGGGTTCGAACCGGAGCTGATGATCATCGACATCGGCATGCCCGAGCTCAACGGCCTTGCGCTGGCCGAGCAATTGCGCGCGCACTCGTGGCGTGGCCGCCAGCCAAGGCTGGTCGCCCTGACCGGCTGGGGGCAAGACGAGGACCGCAAACGTTCCCTGGCAGCGGGCTTCGCAGATCACCTGGTCAAGCCGGCCAACCTCGCCACCATCGAGCGGGTCTGCCGCGAGACATGGGCGGCATGCGAGGCGACGTAGGCAGGTTGGGCTGAGCAACGCGAAGCCCAACAGGTCTGCGCCCATTGACGTTGGGCTGCCCCGCAAGAAGCGCGGGTCAGCCGAACCTGAGCAACTGGCGATCGAGCAGAGCCTTGCATTTGATCGTCATCCCGGCGCAGGCCGGGATCCAGTGTCTCTGCCTTCCATGGCACTGGATCCCCGCCAATCCATGGCCGGGATGACGGCACCGCTTCGATTGGTGCGCTCCGCCATGTGGACGTAGCAGGTGGTTGGGCTGAGCAACGCAAAGCCCGACAGGTTTGCGCCCATTGACGTTGGCTTCCCCGCAAAGTGCGCGGGTCAACCCAACCTACAAAACTGAGGTCCATACGAATTTTTGCGGTGGATCATCACATGCAAAGCGCGTCGCTAGGGATGATTCGGATTGCTCCCTCTCCCCCCACGGCTCCATCGTTGGGAGAGAGGCGGCCGCAGGCCGAGCGCGTAGCGCTGGGTGAGGGGGGAACCTACGGAGCGCCGCGTAGCAGGCAGCTTGGGTTGAGCAATGCGAAGCCCAACAGGCCTGCGCTTCTGCGTTGGGCTTCCCCGCAAGACGCGCGGGTCAGCCCAACCTACGGAACAGCCCTGCGCCCTCTGTGACCCGGCACGCACCGGAGCCTGATGGCGGCGTCGCGGACATGCCATGCGGTCGCGACGCAGCTATTTCGGTGACGCCACGAACACCGCGAAGATGCCGGCGTAGGGCTTCACCATGAACGCGGGCGCCCCGTAGTAGTTGCCGTCCGCGTAGATCTGCGAAAGCGTTCCATCGAGGTACAGCGCGTCGCGGCAACCGAGCTTGTCGCGGAACAGTGCTGCGAAGGTGTGGAAATTCACCGGGCCGGTGCTGACCACGAACATGGCCTGGTCGGGTTCCGGCGCGCACACACCGCTGCGCCACTTCAGGCTGTCCGATCCGGCGACGAATTCCGGATTGATTTTTCCATCGATTACCAGCATCGGGCCGGATTGGGTGGCGATGCGGGGCTTGATGCCGGCTTTCGCGAAGGCGCCGGTGGTTTGCACCGAGGCGTGGCCCGCGGCGTCGATCGCGAACACGCCGTTCGGGAGCAGCGAGAAGTTGCCTGCGGCGGGATCGCCGTGCGCCCGGTTGAGCGGCGTCACGGTCTTGCCGTCTTCGACGTAGAGTCCGAGAGGTTCCCCGTGCGCATCGTAGATGCCGGCGTTGGCGGCGAACAACAGCCGCTGGCCGTTCCTGGCTCCCCACAATTGCAGCGCGTGGATGCTGGCGAAGGGTTTGCCGGTGGCGGGGTCGCGCCAGTGCAGGCCCAGTTTCGCCCGCGTGAGATCGATGGTCACCACCCGGAAGTGCACGTTGTCGAACGTGACGTCGTGGCTTTCGATGCCCTGCGACCCCCGGGCGCAGGCGGCGGGCAGCACGATGGCTGCAATAAGGAGCGCCCGCCCCGCCAGCGCGCCACAACGTTCGAGGATGTTTCGGATCGGAAGCATGGTTCGATGTTCGCCGCGCTGTGCATGGGCCTGCAAGCCGCGGCGCGGCGTGCGTTCAGGATCCTTGCTGGCACACGTCAGTGGCCGGGCTCCAGCTCGAGGTGGTACACGGCTGGTCCCGGCAGCAGCGGCGTCGGCTTGCCCTGCACCCAGGCTTCGTGGCCCTTGCCGAACCAGGGGGAGAGCGGATTGTCGGACTGGCCCGCAGGCATTTCGAGGATGCCGTGCGCCTCGTTGCCCGGTTGCACGTCCAGCCGCATCGATGCGCCGAAGGACGGATGCAGCACGCGCGGCATGTCGTTGTCGCCGGGCAGCGGATCGTGCGGCATGTCGGCGAACCGCGCCAGCCAGCCCGGCAGGACAACCGACAGCGGATTGTCGATCTGCGCGGTGTTGCGCTTGCCCCAGGTCTTGTCCGCGAGCGGACCGGGTTCCTGGGCCAGCGCGTCGGCGACCTGGAGGGCCGACGCGGTGAGCAGTTCGTCCCAGCCCTTGTATTGCGGGTCGAGCAACCAGGCGGGCCGCTGCGTCACCAGCGTCCATGCCGCGTATTCGCCCACCGCGGGTGTCGGCCACTCGAAGTCCTTCGACTTCTGCGAAGCTCGCGCAGCGAATGGCGCCAGCACGTTTTCGCGGACCTGGTCGTGGAACATCCGCACGATGCGGTAGCCGACGCTGTCGGCCGCGGCGCGCGCCTGCCAGTCGCGCACGAATGGCTCGAGCGCGATCAAGCGAGTGCAGGATGCACTCGTCCCGGCCAGCACAGGGATGTGCGATGAGCCGGGATCCATTTTTGAAATGGATGCACTCGTCCCGGCCGGTACAGGGACGTGCGACGAGCCGGGATCCGTTTGATCACAATGCGGGGCGTCTAGCACGGATAGCAACAGCTTCTGCCAGCGTGCGAGGAACAGCGCGCGATCGTCGAGCTGGACCTCCAGCATGTCGCGCGGGATGAAGTGGTCATGGGCGGCGAGGTCGTCGCGAATCTGCCGAGCGCGCGCGCCCTGGTCGTAGCCGCCGTCGCCGAGCAACTTCAGTGCGTCACCCGACACGATGCGCTGGTTGGCGGTCCAGATGCGATGGCCGGCCGGATCCTCGATGCGCGGATATTGCGCTGGTGCCGCGAACCCGGTCCAGCCAATGCCGGGTTTCGACCAG